>NZ_JBJURM010000013.1:0-180747 GCF_046097995.1 Rhodococcus sp. 5A-K4 | reverse complement strand
TCTCACCGACCCTCGAAACTGCCTGGCTGCCTGACGTTGCGCGCATCGAAGAGTCGGTTCGCAAGCTGGTGAGAGCCTGATCATGGCTGACATCAAAGCTATCGACATCCCCAAATGGGGGCTCTCCATGGAGGAGGGGTTGGTCAACGCGTGGCTCATCGAGGAAGGTGACTCGTTCACCAAGGGCCAGTTGATCTGTGAGATCGAGACCAGCAAGATCACCAACGAACTGGAGGCGCCGTTCGACGGTGTTCTCCGCAAGATCGTCGGCATACCGGGGCAGACTCTGCCCGTCGGTGCCGTGATCGGTGTGTCCGCCGATGCGTCCACGACGGATGCGGAGATCGAGCAGTTCCTCGCCGCTCGCGGCGCAACCGCGCCGGCGGAAGAGCCGGCACCCTCACCAGTTGCCGAACCGGAGGCTCCCGCGACACCTACGGCTACACCCGCTGCGAAGGTGGTTGTTGCAGCGAAACCTGCACCAACCGGTTCCACCGTCGTACCGAGTGTTCTGCAGGGCACGACGCAGAGCGACGTGTTTGCGAGTCCTCGAGCACTCCGACGTGCCGAAGCGCTCGGAATCGATCTCGCCGCCGTAGTGGGTACCGGCCCACTCGGGCGGATCAGTGTCCGAGACATCGACGACGCGATTCGTGACGCCGGTGGCACTGTTGCGACAGTAGCGCCGGCCACGAGATCCGGCCTCCCGCTGCGATCAACCGCCGACGACAGTGCCGTGCCTGCCACCCCGGTCGCACGCAGAACTGCCCGATCGCTGGGCGTAAACCTGCACGATTGTCGTCCGACAGGCTCGCGGGGACGCGTCTGCGTCGCCGACGTGCACGACGCCGCTCGTTCCGCGCAGCTCCTGCCAGAAGCGGCGGCTCAGACGGGAACCATTGCCGTCGAACCCGAGTACGACACAATTCCGTTCACGCCCATGCGATCGGCAATCGCCGGCAGGTTGCAGGCGTCCAAGCAGCAGGCTCCCCATTTCCGGCTCACGGCGGATCTCGAGCTCGATGCGCTCCTCGCTCTGCGCAAGGAGATCAATTCGACTGTCCCGGCGGTCAAGCTGTCGGTCAACGACTTCATCGTGAAGGCCTGCGCGGCTGCGCTGATGAAGGTGCCGGACGTGAACGTCCAATTCGATGCCGCGAACGAATCGGTTCTTCGATTCGCGTCGGCGGATGTCTCGGTGGCAGTTGCACTTCCGACCGGGCTGATCACGCCCATCGTGCGTGGCGCGAACACCAAGTCGTTGGCGGACATCTCCGGTGAGGTGCTCTCGTTGGCCACCAAGGCGAAGACCGGCAAACTCCGTCCCGAAGAATTCCAAGGCGGAACGTTCACGGTGTCCAACCTCGGCATGTTCGGGATCAAGGCATTCGACGCGATCATCAACCCGCCCCAGGGAGCGATCCTGGCCGTAGGTGCGGGGGAGAAGCGGGCCGTGGTGGTCGGCGACAGTGTTTCCGTCCGGACCGTGATGACCGTGACCCTCTCGTGCGATCACCGGGTGATCGACGGAGCCTTGGGCGCGACCTTCCTTCGGGAGCTCCAGCGCTTTGTCGCTTCTCCCGCGCTGATGTTGGTGTAAGGGGCTGTGGTGGAAAGCAATACGTCGAAGAAGCACGACGTTCTTGTCATCGGTGGTGGCCCCGGTGGTTACGTGGCGGCGATCCGGGCCGCCCAGTTGGGGTTGAACGTTGCGCTGGTAGAACGTGATCGCCTCGGCGGGATCTGCCTCAACTGGGGTTGTATCCCCACCAAAGCGATGCTTCACGGCGCGGACGTCGCGCATACCTTGAGTGAACTCGACAAATACGGATTCAGTTCGGCGTCTGTCCAGTTCGACATCTCGAAGTTGGTGTCGTTCAGCCGAGGGGTTTCGGAGAAATTGTCCGGCGGTGTTGCCTACCTGATGAAGAAGAACGGCGTAGACGTCATCTCAGGCACCGCGAAGTTGGTGGGCAAGGGCGTCGTGTCCGTGGAAGGTCAGACGTATCGAGCCGACCACGTGATCATTGCAACCGGCGCCCGGCCGCGTTCGATTCCCGGGGTTGCCCCCGACGGTGATCGGGTGTGGACCTACTTCGACGCACTCGTCCCGAAGGAACTACCGAAGTCGCTGCTCGTGATCGGGTCCGGCGCGATCGGAGTCGAATTCGCCAGCCTGTACCGCGATCTCGGCACCGAGGTGACCATCGTCGAGATGGCACCACACATCATGCCGGTCGAGGACGAAGAGATTTCGGCGTTCGTTCGCAAGCAGTTCGAGAAGCGTGGCATCACGATTCACACCGGAGCCTCGGTGTCGGCGGTGACCGTCGGCGCCGACGCCGTCGAAGTGAACGTGCAGACGAGCGACGGTGTCCAGGCGGTGACCGTGGACCGGGTGTTGGTGGCTGCCGGGATCACCGGCAACGTCGAGGATCTGGGGTTGGAGGCTCTGGGCGTCGAGATCGAGCGTGGTGCGATCGTCACCGACCAGTGGTGCCGTACCAGTGCCTTCGGGATCTACGCAATCGGTGACGTGGCGGGCGCTCCATGTCTGGCGCACAAGGCAAGTCACGAAGCTGTCCTGTGCGTCGAAAAGCTGGCAGGCGTGCCCGATGTTCATCCGCTCGATCGCGACTACGTTCCGGGATGCACGTATGCCCGCCCGCAGGTGGCGAGTCTGGGTCTGACGGAGAAGCAGTGCGCCGGTACTGGTCGCAAGTTGCGGGTCGGACACTTCGACCTGCAGGCGAACGGCAAGGCATTGGCGATCGGCGAGGCCGAAGGCTTCGTCAAGACGATCTTCGACGCCGATACCGGGGAACTGCTCGGCGCGCACATGGTCGGTCCGGATGTGACCGAGCAGATCCAGGGTTTCGGTATCGCCCGATCCCTCGAAGCCACCGGCGATGATCTCGCCGAGGTCGTGTTTGCTCATCCGACGCTCTCGGAGGCAATGCACGAGTCTGTGCTCTCAGCGCTGGGGAGACCCCTCAACGCATGAGCACAGTCCGCGTGCGTGAACGCCGTCCTACGTTCACGCACGCGGACAACTCTGCAACCGGGTGCAACGCTCGCTTTCGATGACCCCATCACATAGGACTGGAGTGTGATCGGCGCAACGAATCGACTCGAACCGGCCCTGGGTAGTGGTGAAGACCCGGCGCAGTACGCACGTGTTCTCGAATCCGTGTACGAAGCAACGATGTCCGGGCGCAAACCGCCCGCGCGCCCGCGCTCCGTGATCGCCGATTCGTGGTCGCGTCTGCGCGCCCTCGGTCTCGATCCGGAGCGGTGTTCGATCACGAAGACCACTCGTGCCTCGGAGATCGAAGAGAGTCGGGGTGCGGCCGGAATGACGGAGATCTTCGACGAGGCGGTACGCGGTCTGGCACCGCTCGTCGGCCCGGACGACGCGAATTTGATAGTGGTGGCGGACCGACAGGGTCGCATCCTCTGGCGCCACGGGCCCGGTCGAATGCTGGATCGGGCCGAACGCCTCGGGATGATCGAGGGTGCGTCGTGGACCGAGGAAGCTGTCGGTACCAACGGGATCGGTACTTCGTTGGCATCAGGTTCGGCAGTGCAGGTGTTCTCGGCCGAGCACTACTCGCGCTCGCAGCATCCGTGGACTTGCTCCGGGGCGACGGTTCGGGATCCGCGTAGTCGCCGGGCGCTCGCCGTCGTCAACGTCGCCGGCGCCGCAGGCACTGTCCACCCGTCGACTCTCGCTTTGGTGGACAGCGTGGCCAGACTGGCGGAATCCGCACTGCGGGAGAAGCATCGAATCGGATTGGATCGGCTTCGGATGATCTCGGCGTCGACGCTGGCTCGCGCGAGTCAGCCGACAATGGTTGTGGACCGTAGTGGCTGGGTTGCTGCGGTGGACTCGATGGCGCCGATCTACCGAATTGCACTACCGAAAGCGATGAGCAGCGGCGAGCATTGGCTCCCGTCACTCGGATTGTGTATGTGCGAGCCACTTCCGGGCGGCTGGCTCATCCGCCCTCAGGCGAACCCGGCGTCTGGAAATGCTTGTGCCGAAGTCGAATTGGACCTGCGGGATTCGAATGCGATGGAACTGCGGTACTCCTCGGACTTGGGAAGTTGGAGTATCGACCTCAGCCCGCGCCATTCGCAGATCCTCCTGGCTCTGACACAGGCGCCCGAGGGCCTCACGGCCTCGCAGCTCGCCTCAGAGTTGTTCGGCGATCCGCGTAAGACGGTGACCGTCCGGGCCGAGATGTCGAGGTTGCGTAAGCGATTGGCTGGAATCGTGCTGGCTCAGCCCTATCGCTTCGACCCGGCGGTGCGGGTAAAAATCGTCCCTGCTGTGCGCCTTTATTAACCGCGGGGGGTTAATAAAGGCGCACAGCAGAGCGGCGCGAACGCCGCACCTGCGCATACTCGTAGCCGTTCTGCCAGGTCACGGTGGCCACCAGCACCCAGATGATCCACGTGGCGCTCATGTGCGTGCCGACAATGCCCATGACGATGGGGATGGCGGTGCAGGGGAGCGCCCAGCCGAGCAGCCACCGTCGGTCCGATCGCGCAAACAGCCCCGCCACGGTGCTGATTCCGAAATAGACTGCGATGCTTCCGCACAACAACCACCGCAGGTTCGCGGGTGTGTGTTCCGCGCCGTGTTCGGTGGCAGCTCCGAGGCCCGCGACCAGAACCGCGATAGCGCCGGTGGTGAAACAGTGCAGTGCCATGTCGATGCGAGCGGGAAACTTCTCGGGCTGCAGGTGCGGAACACCGGCGTGGCCGTAGAGAAGCGAGAGTGCCCACATGCCCGAGAGCAGGACAAACGATCCGACGGCGAGGCTGACCACCGTGGAGTCCCAGGTGAGCTTCGAGGCTGCAGAGATCACGAGGATCACACCCTCACCCAGCACGATGATGACGTACAGGCCCAGTCGCTCGGCAAGATGAGCCCGATCGGAGTGCAGGGCTTCGAGTTCGGGCATCCGGTCGTCCTTGAACCCGCGAACCTTGATGATTCGGTCGAGCTTTTCCTGCGCGTCTTCCATGATCGCGCTGCCGGAGACGACGAACATGATCAGCAGATCGATGGTCACACCGGCGGTCCAGAGCCAGAACCGAGTTTCGCCCTCGAACCAGAACGAGACGATCCACGGGATCACACCGAGAGACATCTGGGCGATCGGCCAGTCCACTACTATCTGGCCGTTGTGCCACACCCGACTCGCCAGCAGGCGTACGGCCACGTAGGCGACAGCGAAGGCCAGCGCATGGTTGTCGTGGATGCCGGCCACGGCCGCCATCATGACGGCCAGTCCGAACATGGCGATCAGCATGCTCGGGATTCGGACACGGTCACCGGCAACGTTGCCGTACATCGTGAACGTCGCCCACGCGGTCCAGAACGCGAGATAGAGCAAGGCGTAGAGCGCGACATCCGACCACGACGGCGAACCGTGGAGCAGGTGAGCCAGCTGACCGATACCGGCAACTACGACCAGGTCGAAGAACAATTCGATCCATGACGCGTGTCGCTCGAGCACCGCCTTCTGCTTCGAGTCTGGTTCATTTCCGAGTTCCGACATAAAGCTCAGTATCGGTTATCGGCATCAACAGTGCTGGTAGGCAGCGAAGTTGTCCGTTTTTTCGAAGTTGTGCTTATGCTGTCCGCGCTCACGCGCGCGCCGTCAGGGAGGGGCATGCGAAGGCGCAACTCGACGCCGTCGACCACATGACAAAGAAGTACGCACAAGAGTTGGCAGACAAGGGCTGACGTCGTGAACGATCCACAGGGCAACAGGGCGTTGTGTTTTCGAGAAGCCATGGCGCACGTGTGCTCACCGAGACTGCCGGACGCTCCCATCTGGATCGTGTGCACCGTGGACGCCGTCGTGGACGGTGGTGATCACAAGATCGTGACAGGATCGGTGGACGACGCCTGGCACTGCGAGGCGAATCCATTGACCTATCGCCGGCGTGTATTCGGTGCGCACTCATCGTCGTGAGTGATCCAGGAAAGGAAAGCCATGTATGTACTGGTGGACAACGGCCGCGTCAGCGTCCGCGAAGTGGACAACCTGAAGGCCTTTCACGTCGAGGTGACCGGCGACATCGCCGATTCCGAACTGGACGAGCTCTTGCGCCTTCGGAATTACGGATACGTCAGCGGCGGTAGTGCATTCATCTCGGTAGCCCGCGTTCGCGAGAGCGCCACGGACGTCGACGGAGTGGCGGCGATGGTCGACTACGCCCAGAGCAAGGGCTGGGTCGACGACGACGGTGAAGCGTTGCAGGCGCACATCGTTCGCCGGCAGTAGCGGGAACGCTCAGACCATGTCGTTCTTCTGCAGCCATCGCAGCGTCGGCCAGCCGCAGAACACCGGGAGCCAGCAGGTCAGGACTCGGTAGAGCAGAACCGACGGCACAGCGATGCTTGCCGGCAATCCGAACGCGGACAGGCCACCGATGAGGGCGGCCTCGACGGCTCCGACGCCACCCGGTGTCGGAGCTGCCGAGGCAAGGGTTCCACCGATCATCGTCACGATGGTGACGGTGATGAACGTGGTTCCGCCGCCGAATGCCTCGACGCTTGCCCACAGAGCCAGGGCGGCACCGAGAGTTGTTGCAGCGCTGCCGCCCACGATGATGAGGAATCGGGTCGGGTTTCGTGCAAGTTGGCTCAGTTCACCCAACACCTCGGTGATCTGAGGACGCAGATCGTCGCGCAGCCACCCACGAAGTTTCGGAATGAACATGAATGCACCGAGAACTCCGAGCGCGACGCCACCCGCCAGATACAGAACAGTGGATCCCGGGATGAAGTGCGAGAGGTTTGTATCGCGTCCGGCGACGATCGAGAAGAAGATCAGCAAGCCGACGTGGGTGACCACCTGAACCGTCTGTTGAAGCGCGACTGCGGCCGTTGCACGGACGGTACCGAGCCCGCCCTTCTGCAGGAACCGCACACTCAGGGCGAGCCCGCCGACTCCGGCCGGAGTAGTCGTCGCGGCAAAGGTGTTGGCCACCTGCATGATCAGGAGGTTGCGGTAACTGACCATCGACGACGCACAGGCCCACAGGGCCGCTGCCGCGCCGACGTACGTCAGTGCGGAGACGCCGAGGCCGAGCAGTGCCCACCACCAGTTGGCTGTCTTCAACTCCGTGATGAATGCGGGTACCTGGCTGATGAACGGATAGGCGACGTAGACCAATCCGATGAGCAGAACGAGCTGGATCAGTTGATTGCGACTGAACCGGGTGACCTGTGCGGGAGCGACCTTTTCGATCCCGTTCTTCGCGCCGACCTCGTCTCGGATCTCGGTCATCAATTTTGCGGAATCCTCGGCGGTCCGCCGAATTCGGTTGGGCAACGCCGAGGTGGTCAATCGGCCGGAGGCAGCGAGAATCGTGTCTGCGCCTTGCGCACGAATCGCGGCGTCCACCGCTGCGTCGACGCCGAACAGTGATGCGGTGGCAAAAAGAAGTTGGGCGTTGTCGGACTGCATCTGAACTTCGGTGGCGCCGAATTCGGAGTACGCGTAGCCGCCGAAGAGGATCGTTCCGCCCTCGACGCGAATCTCGGAAGCGCGCAGGTCACCGTGCGCCATCTGATGTACGTGAATGGTGTGCAGTGTTTGCCACAACGCGTCGATCAGTTTGGAGGATTCTTCCTCGTCCGCCTGGTTTTCGACGGCGACGGCAAGTGGGATACCGCGGGGGCTCGGGCGGGCGTACATCTCCCATCCGCGATCGAGCACCGAGATGGCGACGGCTTTGGAACTGGCCAGACCGATGTCGGCGAACGCGATACCCATCAGTGCGCGATGTTCGACGGCGCGCCGAAGCGATCCGTAAGGGGGAGGAGTTTCACGGTTCCGGAACGAGATCCAGCGGAACGTCTGTCGAATTGCTCCGCTGCTTCGCTGGTTCTGTCCGTACAACTCGACAATGAGTTCGTCGAACGGTTCGTCGTCCGGAGCCTTGTCGATGTCGGCGGACATGACCAGCGGGCCGATTCCCGAGGGACTCACGACGCGGAAAGCGGTGACGCGGTAACCACGCCGCGCGAGCACGCGTACTGCAGAGTCCAACGGCACTTCGAGGGCAGGTGTGCCGACGGCAAGAACGATCACCGCGCCGATCAGATAGCCGACGGCGAGACCCAGCATCGATCGGGCGGGAACGATCGAGCTGACGATCAGGTGAATGGGCGCAAACAGCAGAAGCAGCGTCCACCAGGCTCGTCGCCACTTTTTCGGTAGCCACGGACCCGAGACGGTGAGCACCGCCGCGAGCATCGCAATCCACCGCGGATCGTCGAGAAATTGGGACAGGAACGTGGCGTCGAGTCGGTCGGGGACGTCGAGGTGCCACTTGGGTGCGGCGAGTCCTGTGCCGGTGAACGACAGCGCGAGTCCGGCGCACAGGCCGGCAGCGGCGTATCCGGCCAGCAACTTCCATCGGCGCCCCACGATGAGCCCGATCAGAATGGCAAACGGTAGCGCCAGGATTGCGATGCCGTAGAGGAGGTACACAGTGTCGGACAGGCTCGGCGACAGCACTCCGACGATGTTGGACACCGACGTTTCGAGGGCGTCCCACTGACTTCGGGTGATCAGAGAACCCGCGATGACGCCGCCGAGCAGCACGGCAGCGATCGCGACCCGCATGATGTCGCTCGTACGGCGGTGCAGTGGTGGCAGGAGGCTTCCCGTTACCGGGATCTCCCGTCCGTCTACTCGCATCTCGCCAGAACTCTCTTCTCTCGGGGGTTACCGACCGTCTCAGTTACCTCGATCAAGGTACCGCGTGGGGGTTCGGCGCCTGGGAAGCCGGACCTGTCGTTACCTCCTCGATGCCAAGCAACATTCGCTTCGGCCCCGCGGCGGAGGGCTTCGGCGCGTAAAATTCACTTTCCGGACGTTCGTTCATTTCGACGACAGGGAGTGCGTATTCATGAGCCCCGACTCCAGCGGTGTGGACGGTCGGGTTCCTGACCTGCCGACCCCGTCGACCAGAATTTCCGTCACCGAGGACTATGCGGCCGAGATCGACGAGCTCTCGAGTCTCAAGCACAAGCTCGGCGGACTCGAGCCCTCAGAGTTCGCGGATGCCTGGAAGCAGGGCTATCCGTACGAGAAGAAAATGTCGCGCCGCGAGTACGAGCGGAAGAAGCGGCGTCTGCAGATCGAGTTGCTCAAGCTGCAGCTGTGGGTCAAGGAAACCGGGCAGAAAGTGCTCATTATCTTCGAAGGTCGCGATGCTGCCGGTAAGGGCGGGTCGATCAAGAGGTTCACCGAGCATCTCAATCCTCGTGGTGCCCGGGTCGTCGCGCTCGAGAAGCCCACAGACATCGAGCGAACGCAGTGGTACTTCCAGCGGTATGTCGCACACCTACCCAGCGGCGGCGAGATCGTGATGATGGACCGGTCCTGGTACAACCGCGCCGGTGTCGAACGAGTGATGGGTTACTGCACGCCGACTCAGTACCTCGAGTTCATGAGAGAGACCCCGGACTTCGAGCGGATGCTCGTCAACTCCGGGATCCATCTGCACAAGCTGTGGTTCTCGGTCAGCCGGGAAGAGCAGTTGGCGCGATTCGCAGCCCGTCGAACAGACCCGGTGCGTCAGTGGAAGCTCTCACCGACTGATCTGGCTTCGCTCGACAAGTGGGACGACTACACGCAGGCCAAGGAAGCGATGTTCTTCTACACCGATACCGGGGATGCGCCCTGGACGGTGATCAAGAGCAACGACAAGAAGCGCGCCCGCCTCGAAGCGATGCGTCACGTGCTCGCCAGCTTCGACTATCCCAACAAGGATCACCGGGCAGTCGGTACTCCGGATCCCTTGATCGTCGGGCCTGCTTCGGCCGTATTCGAAGAGGGCGAGCACGTGAACGTGGAGTTGCCTCAGCTCTAGCGCAGATGATCGCTCAGATCGAACTGGCCTCTGCCCACAGATTGATGCCGCTGTCCTTTGCGTGCTGATCTATGGAGGCCAGTTCGGCTGCGCTGAATTCGAGATTGTCGAGCGCGCCGACGTTGGCTTCGAGTTGGGCGACGCTGGATGCACCGATCAATACCGAGGTGACCCGCGAATCGCGGAGTGCCCAGCTCAGTGCCAGCTGAGCCAGCGACTGGCCGCGGTCTGCCGCGATGTCGTTGAGCGCGCGGATGTGGGTGAGAGCGTCGTCGGTCAACCACGACGGATCGAGTGACTTACCTTGGGCGGCGCGAGAATTCTCGGGGACGCCGTTCAGATACCGGTCGGTGAGCATGCCTTGCGCGAGCGGCGAGAACGCGATGACGCCCACTCCGAGATCGTCGACAGCCGAAAGCAGGTCCTGTTCGATCCACCGATTCAGCATCGAATAGCTCGGCTGGTGGATCAACAAGGGGACCCCCGCAGCGGCGAGCAGTGCGGCGATTTCACGGGTGCGCTCCGGCGAATACGAACTGATACCCGCGTACAGCGCCTTGCCCTGCTGGACGGCACTGATCAGCGCGCCTGCGGTCTCGTCGATCGGAGTCTCGGCGTCGGGGCGATGGCTGTAGAAGATGTCGACGTAATCGACTCCGAGTCGGCCGAGCGACTGGTCGAGGGATGACAGCAAGTACTTGCGGGAACCGCCGAACCCGTAAGGACCGGGCCACATGTCCCACCCGGCCTTCGACGAGATGACCAATTCCTCGCGGTACGAAGAGAAATCCTCACGCAGGATCCTGCCGAAGTTCGTCTCGGCGCTTCCGTACGGCGGCCCGTAGTTGTTGGCCAGATCGAAGTGCGTGATTCCTAGATCGAATGCCCGCCGCAGGACTGCGCGCTGGTTCTCGATCGGTACGTCGTCGCCGAAGTTGTGCCAGAGCCCGAGCGAGATCGCCGGGAGTTTGAGACCGCTCCGACCGGTTCGGCGGTAGGGCATGGCTTCGTAGCGGTCCTGCGCGGCGACGTACTGATCGGACATGGTGCCTGCCTTCACATCGTTGTGGTTGAGCATTTACTCCCGACCATTATCGCCGACGGCATTCAGGTGTGCTGAACACTCGGGCGGCCCGTACGAAAATGCTTGCGGGTTAAAGCAATTCGATCGCTCTTCTGGACCGACGTTCAGGTTCGAGTCACAGTGCCGGGCGGCGGTGACGTCGACCACGTCTGGGTTCGCATCTAAGGGAACGGTAAGGAATCGCGGTTACCATGGTCACAGTCGATCGGCGATACCGATCGCCGATTCGCTTCGAACATGTTGCCCAGCAGCCGGATCCGGGGTCCGGCGAGGAGATCTATGTCGACGCAGTCCGTAGTGCACGCACAATCATCCGCAGACGAAGCCGTCGTGGGGGATTCGTCTCCGCCGGGTGGTGGAAGCCGGCGTTATCTCGAGCAACTGATCAGATACGACGTGCCGGCGTCGCTGGTCGTCTTCCTGGTGGCGCTTCCCCTGTCCTTGGGAATTGCTATCGCCTCCGGGGCACCGATCATGGCAGGTCTGATCGCCGCCATCGTCGGCGGAGTAGTGGCCGGAGCGGTGGGAGGTTCACCGCTGCAAGTCAGTGGTCCCGCAGCCGGTCTGACCGTGGTGGTCGCCGAACTGATCGGCAAGTTCGGGTGGAAAGTCACCTGCCTTATCACCGTCGGCGCCGGAATTTTGCAGATCGTGTTCGGGCTCAGCCGAATTGCCCGTGCGGCACTGGCTATTGCGCCGGTGGTGGTGCATGCGATGCTCGCCGGTATCGGCATCACCATTGCGCTACAACAGGTTCACGTGTTGCTAGGCGGAAGCTCGGCCAGTTCGGCGCTGGACAATCTACGGCAGTTGCCCGCACAGATCGGTGCCCTGCACGTCGAGGACTTGATGATCGGACTCGTTGTCATCGTCACTCTTCTCGGGTGGCGCTATCTCCCCGCGGGCGTCCGGAAGGTGCCTGCGGCATTGGTCGGCATCGTATTGGCAACTCTCGCTTCGCTCCTGCTGCCGATCGACGTCGAACGTATTGCTCTCGACGGATCTTTGTTGGACTCGATCGGACTTCCCGCTCTGCCGGACGGCCAGTGGCTCGGCGTCGCAACCGGCATCCTGACCATCGCACTGATCGCCAGCGTCGAGAGTCTGCTCTCGGCCGTGGCTGTGGACAAGATGCACTCGGGCCCGCGCTCGAACTTCGATCGCGAGATGCTCGGCCAAGGTACTGCGAACATGGTGTCCGGGGCGATCGGCGGCCTGCCCGTCACGGGTGTGATCGTACGCAGCGCCACCAATGTCGAAGCCGGGGCGAAATCCCGTGCGTCGTCGATCATGCACGGCCTGTGGATCCTGCTGTTCTCGGCCGCGCTGGCCGGGTTGGTGCAGCAGATTCCGAAGTCTGCGCTTGCCGGACTGTTGATCGTCATCGGTATTCAACTGGTCAAGCTGGCGCACATTCGGTTGGCGCGACGGACCGGTGACCTGTGGGTGTACGGCATCACAGTGGTCGGTGTCGTGTTCTTGAACCTGCTCGAGGGCGTGCTGATCGGATTGGCGTTGGCGATCGCCCTCCTGGTGTGGCGTGTCATCCGCGCGTCGGTCACGGCAGAAGAGTTGGGTGACAAGGATTCCGGGAAGTGGCGAGTGCTGGTCGAAGGGTCGTGCACCTTCCTGGTGCTGCCCAAGCTCACCTCGGTACTCGCCGGCATCCCGCCGCGGTCGGACGTCACCGTCGAGTTGTCCGTCGACTTCCTCGACCATGCCGTCTTCGACGTCATCGAAGAGTGGGCGAGGCAGTACGAGTTGGCAGGTGGTTCGGTGATCATCGACGAAGTCGGCTCGGTGAGTATGGAGAGCGCGACCACCGGTCCGCCGAAGCGCGGCGCCGCAGTCACCGACCTGCGCGGATTGCTCGCTCCGTGGGGTAGTTGGCAACCACAGGCTTCGGGAAGGAATCTGAGCAGCCCGCCAGCCTTGCGACCCATTCTCGACGGGGTGTCCAACTATCATCGCCATCGCGCCGAAGCGATACGGCCGCACATGGATCAGTTGCGCGACGGCCAGAATCCCGACTCTCTTTTCCTCACCTGCGCAGATTCGCGAGTGGTGCCGAACATCATCACGAGCAGTGGCCCAGGTGACCTGTTCACTGTGCGCAACGTCGGAAACTTGGTTCCTGCCGGCGGCCGCGATACGTCGGTGGAAGCGGCACTGGCCTTCGGGATCGACGAGTTGGGTGTCAGTTCGGTGATCGTGTGCGGACACTCGGGTTGCGGCGCGATGCAGGCACTCCTGACGAACAGTTCGTCGGAAGCGGGAGTTGTCGGTGAGTGGTTGAGGCATGCGGAGACGAGCTTGCAGGCATATACGAGTGGCCATCCGGTGGCGCGTGCTGCGGCCGAGGCGGGTTTCTCGGAGGTCGATCAGCTCGGAATGGTCAATGTTGCAGTCCAATTGCAGACTCTCGAACGCCATCCTCTGGTCGGTCAGGCCCGTGTGGATGGTCGCCTGCGTATCGCCGGACTGTTCTTCGACATCGGCTCGGCTCGGGTCATCGAAGTGACAGCGTCAGGGATCGGCGAGTTGATCGAGACCTGAAGGGGCTATTCGGGTCCGGGCTGATCCCTGAGTTCGACCAGCAGGCGAGCCCCGCCGAGCGGACTGTCGTGAAATGTCGTACGTCCGCCGTGCAGGGCCGCCTGCTGCGCCACCAGTGCCAGGCCCAAACCGGAACCCGTCTTGCCTGCCGTCGATCCCCGAGTGAAGCGTTCGAAGACGCTCGAGCGTTCCTCGGCCGGTATTCCGCAACCGTTGTCGTCGATCGTGATCGTGACGGTGTCCGGTGAATCGACCGGGCGTGCGAGGGTGATGCGCACCGTGCTCGCGCCGCCGTGGCGGACTGCATTGGTGATCGCGTTGTCGAGGATCAACCGGATTCCGCCGGGAAGGGCCCGGATGCAATAGGGGAGTGGGGAATCCACCGTGACGACACTGACATCGACGCTCGGGTGGTGGCGTCGTGCATCGTCGGCCGCGATGTCGCATACCTCGGTCAAATCGGTGTCCTTGAAGTCCTCAGCCGTCGACAACTCGCCCTTCGCCAGTCGCTCCAGGTCGCGGAGAGTCGATTCGACGCGGCCCTGTGCGCGGGCCAGATCTGTGAGGATCTCACGTCGCTGCTCGTGGTCGAGATCGTGAATGGACAACACTTCGATGTCGGTTCGCATCGCCGTCAACGGAGTTCGGAGTTCGTGAGCCGAGGCGGAAGCAAAGTCCCGAGCGGCAGCAAGGGCCGAGTTGGTCGCGGCCTGTGCCCGGGCGACGTCGCTGAGCATCGATTCTGCTGCTGCGGCAAGCTCGTCCGCTTCACGGATGCCGGAAACCTCGGTGGCGAGATCGGGATCTCGCCTGGCGATCCGGCGGGTCAATTCCACGAGTGGGCGCACCGCCGGGCCACCGAACAACCATCCCAACGCGGCTGCGGCCGCTACGGCTCCGACGCCGAAGAACGCAACCTGACGCTGTTGGTCGACCGTGATGTCCCGCGCCTCGGCATAGGGAACCGCCAGCGAGACCAGGGCATTGATTCCGTCGGCCTCGGCGGTGTAAGCCCGGTACTTCGTACCGTCCACGTCGACGGTCGCCGAGCCGACCGGTAATTCGGGCAGTCGCGTCGGGGTACTGGATTTGACGGTTCCGTCGGTGTCGGAGCGGATGGTCACGGAGAACGCTCCGCCGTCTCCGAATGCGCCGAGAAAAGGTCCCGCTGTTGCCGCATTGGCCACGATGACCGTCGATGCCGTCTCCAAGCGACGGTCCAACTGCGCCAAATTGTTTCGTGCGATAGCCAGTGCAACGACCACGCCGAGTGCGATGACGATGAACGTCGCCCCCAGTGCCGCGGCCGCGGCAACGCGAGTTCGTAGTGAGAAGCGGCGACGCTTCACGGGTTCTCCCGAAGCACGAACCCGACGCCGCGAACGGTATGCAGCAGACGAGGTGAACCGCCGGATTCGAACTTTCGACGCAGGTAGCCGATGAAGACGTCCACGACGTTGGTGTCGGCGACGAAGTCGTAGCCCCATACGAGTTCGAGGAGACGTTCGCGAGTAAGCACGATGCCGGAATTGTGAGCGAGCACTTCGAGTAGCTCGAATTCGCGTTTGGTGAGCGGTACTTCCTTGCCGTCGACGCGAACCCGCCGGCCGGAGAGGTCGATGTCGAGGTTGCCGACCCGCAGGGTGTTCGTTCCCTCGGAGTGATCACCGGCCGGAGTGTTGCTGCGACGGAGCATTGCGCGGATCCGGGCAACCAGTTCGGCGAGGACAAACGGTTTGACCATGTAGTCGTCTGCGCCGGATTCGAGCCCGGCGATGCGATCGTCGACCGAATTGCGTGCGCTGAGCACGCAGATCGGGATTTCGTTGCCGGCGGCACGAAGCGCCGTCACCACACCGGTGCCGTCGAGCACCGGCATGTTGATGTCGAGGACTACCGCGTCCGGTCGCTTGTCGGAGATCACTCGGAGCGCGTCGGCGCCGTCCACTGCCGTCAGTACGGTGAATCCCGAGAGCCGCAATCCGCGTTCGAGTGAGGTCAGGACGTCTGCGTCGTCGTCGACTACGAGGATTTTCGGTATCTCGGTCACAGCCCCATTGTGCCTTGCCTGGTACGTCGGGTTTCGCCGATCAGACCGGCAAGTCGGTACCGTCCGGACGCAGACCGGCCATGAACACCGCGACCAACCGCGGGACCAGGTTCGGCATGGCCTCGTCGGACAATTCGATTTGCGGGCGCGTCAGTTTGGCCAGAGCCATGACGAATTCGAGCGGTTGCAGATCGGCGCGAACCAGTCCGGCGCTCTGAGCGGCGCCGATCGTCGCGGTCATCTTCGTTTTCGTCACCTCACGCACCGCCAGAACTTCGGGCGCCAGCTCGGTGAAACTGCGTTCCACCAGTGCGGGAATGAGCGCACCCAGGCGCAGTTCCACGAGGCGGTCCACCAGCGTGTGCCACGCGTTTGTGGGATCGGTGGACATTGCCGTGAGTGCGATGTCGGCAGCCTCGCGGACATCGGTCAGTGTTGCGACGGCGACGGCGGTCACGAGGTCCTCGCGCGTCGGAAAGTTCCGATACAGCGTGGCGATGCCCACTTTCGCGAGTTCTGCGACTGCGTCGAGGGGCGCGTCGTGCCCGCGCTCGGTGAACACCGCTCGTGCGGCGTCGACTATTGCGTTTCTGCGTTCACGTGCATCGGCTCGCACATTCACCTCCGGTATTGACAGTTCATCATAACCGGAGGAATATCTTCCACAAATAGTGGAGGAAAAACTTCCACTTAGGGAAGGTAGTTATGAACGCCGAAGTTGAAGCACGGGACCGCAAGAAGTTGGTGGCTGTGGTGTTGGGCTTGTCCGCCGTGATCGGGCTGATGCTGCTTGCCTTCGTACTGCCCTCGGTCAACAGTGGCCCGCACGAACTGAAGTTGGGCATCACCGGTCCAGCTCCGGCAACCGAACAGATCCGCACCTCGCTCGAGGCGAGTAAGCAAGGCGCCTTCGATACTCGAGAATTCGCTGACGCCGACGCCCTGCGTGACGCGATTCGGAATCGCGACCTGGTCGGCGGAATCGCCGTTGATGCCAACGGTCCTCACGTGTTGATCGCGACTGCAGGCGGAACCCCGATCGCCCAGACCCTGACCGGGGTGGCCAACGGCCTCTCGGAGGCCTCGGGGGCAAAGGTGCCCGTCGAAGACGTTGTGCCGCTGACTGCGGACGACCCGACCGGTGCTGGGCTCACGGCATTGGCCTTGCCCTTGGTGTTCGGCGGAATCATGCCTGCTGTTGTTCTCGTGCAACTGTTTCCGCGGAGCATTGTCAAGCGAGTGTTGGGCGCTGCCGGCGTCGCGGTTGTCGCGGGTTTTGCACTGACTGCCATTCTGCAGTTCGGCACCAACAGTCTTGACGGAAACTACCTGCTCACCGCGCTCGCACTCACCATGGGCATGTCGGCCATCTCGCTGCCCATTCTGGGACTCGAATCCCTGCTCGGGATGAAGGGATTCGCGTTGGGTGCCGTCACGATGATGTTCATCGGAAACCCACTCTCGGGGATGGCGACAACTGCCGCGTGGTTGCCCGCAGGCTGGGGTGCATTGGGGCAGCTGCTCCCACCTGGCGCCGCAGGAGCATCCGTCCGTTCGATGGCGTTCTTCGACGGCCATGGCGCCGCCACGCCACTTCTGGTGCTGGTGTGCTGGATTGCCGTCGGGATCGCGCTGTGCGTCGCCGCCGGCCGGAAGAAGGCGTCGACCCCCGTGGTCGAACCCGAGGCTGCGCTGGTCTAGCCGGCGGGGCTTGCGTACGGGGTCAGGTCGGGAATCGGCCAGGCCCCGTCAACGCGTTCCACGACCAGTTGGACGAGCACGGTGTCCTCGTCCATCGGTAGAGGTCGGAGGATTCGGGGCTTTCCCGCCTCCCATTCGACGTCGATGCCTGCGGAGGTCAGAGCGTCCTGGTCGATGACGGCGACGATCAGTGGCAACGTGAGGTCGCCGAACACCAGATCGAGCACCGAAGCGAGCGCGTTCGGGGTGGTTGCGCGAATGAATCCCGCCTCGTCGTAACTGATTCCGCGCGTCGAGACCTCGTACTCACCGAAACGCTTGCACGCTTCCCAGTCGTCGGCGATGGCGACGTGGACGAGTCGTTGTCCGGTCATGCAGTGCTCCTGTAGTGTTCGAAATAATGAAACGTCAACGTAGCATTAATTGAGTGGCACGGTAGTAGGGGACTTGATGGAGCAACCGCGCAGACGTGGGAGAACCAGCGACGCGGAGCGAGCTGATCGACGCAACGAGATTCTCGACGTTGCGGTCGACTCGTTTCGAGAAGTCGGGTTCGCTCGAACGACCATCGACGCCATTGCCACGGCGGCCGGCGTCGCCAAGCGCACCGTGTACAGCTATTTCGGCGACAAATCCGCGGTCTTTGCTGCTGCTGTTTCGCGTCAGCACGCGTATGTCGAGAACGCCGGTGGCGACCAGTCGGACCTGCTCGCCGCTGCAGTGGACATCGTCGTCGCCCTGCACAGCGACAACTCGATTGCGCTGCACCGCATGATGATCGGCGAGGCCGTGCAGTTCCCGGAACTGGCCGCCGCGTTCTACGAATCCGGCCCGGCCAAGTCGATTGCCTTTCTGGAGAAGATATTGATCGATCAGCACGGCCAGAAGGCTGCGCTGTGCGCGGATCAGTTGTACACGTTGCTGCTCGGGGAGGAGCACCGGCAGCGACTGCTCGGGCTCGCTTCCGAACCGACAACAGAACGAGCTGCGCAACTTGCAGCTCGTGCGGTGGGGTGCGTTCTGGGATCTGATCGGTAGGCTCGACTGGGTGAGTAACTCTGTGGTCTGGTTTCGACGTGATCTGAGGGTAGGTGACCTTCCCACCCTGAGTGCAGCGTCGGATGCCGGCGGGCAGACGTTGGGTTTGTTCGTTCTCGACGAGAACCTGCTCGGACCGGCAGGCTCACCCCGTCAGGATCAACTGTTCGCCAACTTGACGGCGCTCGATCATCAACTCGACGGAAAACTGATGGTTGTTCGAGGTGATCCGGCGGACGTGGTGCCCCGTGTAGCGGAATCCGTTGGCGCCGAAGAAGTTCACATCAGTGCCGACTACGGACCCTACGGCCGACGGCGCGACGCGGCCGTGGCGGAGCAGGTGGAGTTGATCGCCACCGGATCTCCGTATGCCGTGGCGCCCGGACGCGTCACCAAGGCGGACGGTGATCCGTACAAGGTGTTCACGCCGTACTTCCGTCAGTGGATGGAACACGGTTGGCGGGGCCCCGCGTCGACCGATGCGCAGACGGTCCGTTGGTTCGATCCGAGCGACAAGGAGGGTGGCCCGCGCCGGGTGAGTATCCCCGCGCCATCCGCCTCCGTCAGCGATTTCGTCGGTGAGGTCGGCGCCCTCGAACAGTGGAAAGAATACTGTGAGAACGATCTTGACCGGTACGACGACGAACGAAATCGGCCTGACCTCGACACCACGAGCCGGATGTCGATTCCGCTCAAGTACGGCACGATCCATCCGCGAACGATGTTGGCAGATCTCTCCAAGCGACTGGGCGACGGCGCTCAGGCTTACCGTCGCCAGTTGGCGTGGCGAGACTTCTACGCAGACATCCTGTTTCAACGCCCCGACAGCGCGCGGAAAAACTACGACGACAAGTTCGACCGTTTACGTCACGACGGTGGAGTAGACGCAGACGCCGCCTTCACGGCCTGGTGTGAGGGCAAGACCGGCTTCCCGATCGTGGATGCCGGCATGCGGCAACTCGCGGCCGAGAACTGGATGCACAATCGGGTGCGAATGATCGTCGCCTCTTTTCTGGTGAAGGACCTACACATTCCGTGGTGGCGTGGCGCACGGTTCTTCATGTCGCATCTGGTGGACGGTGACTTGGCCTCCAATCAGCACGGGTGGCAGTGGACTGCAGGGTCGGGCACAGATGCTTCGCCCTTCTTCCGCGTCTTCAACCCCATCACGCAGGGAGAGAAGTTCGATCCCGACGGCACATACGTCCGTCGGTGGGTTCCAGAACTCCGCGATGTTCCCGGGAAGGCCGTCCACTCGTTGAAGGCGATGCGCCCGGTCGACTACCCGGACCCGATCGTCGATCACGCGCATGAGCGTGAGGAAGCCTTGCGCCGGTACGGCGAGATCAAGGGCTGAGTGCTCAGTGATCTGCGGGCGCTACGCGGAGGCGGTTTCCGTCCAGATCTGAAATGACGAATGTCAGACCGAAGACATCTTCGTTTGGCTCTTCGACGACCTCGACACCCTTGGCCACCCACTCGTCGTAGATCGCCCGAATTTCATTGCTCCCGCCGTCGACCAATATGCCGACTTCGAAATTGCGCGGAGTCGCGGGATCGAGGTCGCGGGACTTGCCGCTCCACAGTGCAAGGACCACGCCGCCGCCGAGGTCGAAGGTCATGTACCGAGGGCTGAGGACCTCAGGCTTCGCGTCGAACAATTCGCCGTAGAACGCTGCTGCGGAGGCGGCATCGCTGACGTAGATCAGAAACTGGTTGGGTAGTCGCACTGTGGTTTTCCCTCTCCCGTTGATGTTCGGGCCACCGGCAGCGGGGCGTGTGCCTGGTCGTGCGGGGCCGTGTTCAACACTTCCCGCGCGCCGGACGAATGTCCAAGAACGAGTGCGTCTGAGAGGCAGATGGATTACTTATGACGACTGCTGCAGTCACACCGCACTGAGGTGGTACCCGACGCTCAGGTTCGGGTAGTAGCCGTCGATGTAGCTCGAGATGAAGTAGTGATCAGGGTCGGTGGTGCGAGTTCCGTCGGTGTCGAACTGCGGATAGTCGTTGGCCATGAAGACGGCTTGTCCGCCGCCGGGAGTGGAATAGGCGACGTCGACCGTCAGGCCGCGCGGGTCCTGGTTGTATGCCGTGACGATTTCGGTCTCGTGGGGCGCGAGCGACTGGCGTGGGCTCTGCATCCACTGTCCGTAGGGGTTGTCGGCGCCTTCGAGATGAATTGTCTGTTCGGTGTCGTTGCTGATCGTCATCGTGATGGTGTTGCCGGTCGTGGGAAGAGTTCCGGCACTGGCGATTCCGCTCAATCCCAAAGTGAGGGCGCCGGCGGCCAGAGCTGTGATTGCGGCAACTACGTAGCGTGGGTTCGTCATCGTCGGTGTCCTTTGTCCGGGTGAGCGTTCGGTTGGCTCTCTCGAAGACAACTATGTCGGAGCGGATCGATGTCGTATGTCCACTCCCCGGACCCTGTGCAGGAGGAACGGTGTGTCCACCGATCGGGGGACACCTACTCCGACACGGAGACAGCTTCGACCTTTCGCTCGCCGGTGACCAGCAGTCCGATCAGTGCGGCGGCCGCGAGAACCATGACGAGTGCTCCGTAGCCACGCGTCGTATCCACCAACCCCACCTTGCCGACCAGGTAGCCGGCCAGCAATGCCGGAAGGCTGTTGGCCAGATATGCGATGACGTAGACGGTGGACAACAACCCCGCGCGTTCGTGGTTCTCGGCCAGCGGCATGACAGTGAGGATGGTTCCCTGGAATCCTGCTCCGAAGCCGATCCCGGCAACAGCCGTACCAACCAGAATCAATACTGCAGAGGATGTTTCAGCACCGATGAGTGTGACTGCCACCCCGAGCACCAAGGCGGTGGTTCCGATCAGCATCACGGTTCGGCCGCCGAGTTTGCGGAAGGTGAGCACCGCTGCGGCTCCGAATCCCGTCAGTGTTGCGACCATGATGGCACCGATGAGCGAGCTGTGAACGTCAAGTGCGTTGCGCGCCAGCGCCGGTCCGAGCGAGAGGTAGAAACCGCCCAGCGCCCAGACCGCGATCAGGCACGGTGCGGTGAGCGCAATCATGGTTCGGGCCTCGCGAGGAACAGCAAGGGTGGGGCGTAGCGACTGCCAGGCTCCGGGGCGTCCGCCCGAAGTCTCGGGAGCGGCCCAAACCCCGAGGATCTCGAGGACGACGAGTACGAGAAGGACCAGGTAGACAGTGCTGGTTGGCCTGGGCAGGTGCTCGCTGATGAGACTCGAACCCACGGCTCCGACGGCAAGCCCCACTGTCGGAGCAACGCTGTTGATAATCGATCCGCGTCCCGGAGTGCGTTCGAGGTCGATCAACGCCGAACCCAAAGCGCTGATTGCAGCGCCGGTGGCAACACCCTGCACGACCCGGGCAATCAGCAGAATGGTCAAACCATCGGCGGAGGCGAACAGGGCGAGCGAGACCGCCTCCAAGGCGAGCGCTCCGAGCAGGACCGGGCGCCTGCCGATGTGATCGGACAGGGATCCGGCGGTCAAGAGCGTGGCGAGCAATGCGAGAGCGTAGATGCCGAACACGAGCGTCGACGCGAGCGAGGAGAATCCCCACAACTGTTGATAGTGCTCGTACAACGGTGTCGGGGTCGCGGAGGCGCCCAGGAACGTAGCGATGATGACGGCGATGAGTGTGAAAGCGACGCCTCGCCCCAAGCGTGGGCGTGAAGTGCTCTCGGTCGGTGGTGAAATGGTCGTTGTCATTGTCGTAGCGCTTCCCGTGCGGGTGGTGAAGACTTCAAACGCAAATACTTTGCGTTTGGGACGCTACGCCTGGCCGTAGCCTAATGCAACATCTTTGCGTTAGTATTGATTTATGAGTCCGTCCGCAGGTCCGCGCCCCGGTGGCCGCAGTGCGCGCATCCAACAGGCAGTGCATGCGTCGGCGCGCAAGTTGTTGGAACAGCGTGATCGGGCAGAGATCACGGTGCCGATGATCGCAACCGATGCGGGTGTGACCCCGTCGACCATCTATCGGCGGTGGGGCGACATCAACGAAGTCTTTGCCGATGTCTCGATCGAGAGATTGCGACCGGACGCCGACCCGCGTGAAACGGGTTCGCTCCGAGGGGATCTGACGATCTGGGCGCAGGACTATCTGGAGGAGATGTCTGCACCCGTCGGTCGCGCATCGCTGCGAGATGTGCTGATGAGCGACGACCAGACGCACGCACCGGACGGCACGAAGAAGTTCAAGTGCGCCTTTTTCTGTCGGACACAGATCGACGTGATACTAGCTCGTTGGCCGGAAGCTGCTGACGTGGATGGTGATTCGGTAGTGGACCACGTGGTGGCACCGATCATCTACCGAATTCTGTTCGACCTCGAACCGGTCGCGCCGCAGCGAGTTGCGGAATTGGTGGATCAGACACTTGCGCTCGCGGCGCGGGTCGGTGCCGAAGGCTGATCGCTACGTAGTCGGGCGTGGACATGCATGTCGTGCCAGCCGTCGGCGTGCCTGGCGGAGCCTCGTCGAACACCTTCTTCGCTGAACCCTGCTTTGGTGGCAACTCGGCACGATCGTGGGTTGTGGATCGAGTGCTCGAGTTCCAATCGATGAAACCCTACTTCGCGGAATGCCCACTCGGACAGTGCAGTTACGGCCTGGGTGCAGAGTCCACGGCCTCGCGCCGCTGGGGTCATCCAATACGCGAGCTCGGCAGTGCCGTCCCACAAATTCACCCCCTTGGCTGCGATTCGGCCTAGGAGTTCATTCGTCTCGGGAGTGGTAATCGCCCAATGGCATTCGGATTCGCTTGCCCACCCGTCTCTCCACTGGGTGAGCCAACCCCGTGCTTCGTCGATCGAGTCGGCGCGGCGGATGTGCCAACGCTGAATCGACGGATCGCGAAAGGCTTCCATGACGGCCGGTGCGTCGTCGTGGGTCCACGGTCGGAGAATCGCGGAAGTCCCGATGCGGATCGAGGGTTGGTCCATCCCCTCGAGATAGCCAGTGGCGATCGCGGGCGTGGTCAACTTGGGCATGTGAAGCATCATCGCCTACCGGTCCGGCTGCGGGCAACGATGTGAACTCATGTCGCTATCACTGCCACTCTTCGTTCAGGCGGCGCGCAGATTCCAGAGTTGCGATCGCCTCTTCGGTGTCAACTCGCGCGAGGACCAGTGCACTTACTGTGCAGGAGAGAAGGATTCGAGTGCGGTCTGAGAGCGTGGCGTCTGTCTCGGTCGGAAATGTGGCTTGTAGCCCGCTGCGAATTGCAACGGCAAGTTCTTGCCGATAGGCGCGGATCACGGCTGCCACCGCATCGTCGTGCGCGCCGAGTCCGGCAGCCGTATTGAGAAGTAGGCAACCGCGCCGAGGCGAGTCGGCGGTCATGGTGCCGATCGCGTGCTCAAGCGAGTAAAGGTAGTCGTCGACGGCGTCTGTCCCGGGATTTGTCGTGAGGCCTCGCAGACGTGGCCGGATGACATGTTCGAGGTACATCTGCACGGCGGCGTCGAACAATCCGCGCTTGTTGGTGAACGAGTTGTAGAGACTTGACCGACTCAGCCCCGTCGCGGATTCGAGGTCGCCGAGTGAGGCGCCTTCGTATCCGCGTGCCCAGAAAACGTCCAACGCGGCAGCGACCACGGCTGTTGTGTCGAATTCTTGTGATCTGCCCATCAAAGCCTCGCTCTTTCTGTATCGTTCGGTCCAGTATATATTGGACCGAACGATACAGAATTCACTCGAAGCAACAGGAGCTCACCGATGAACGTCGCCGGCTACATCTTCGCGGGACTGGCCGCAGCAGTGCACGTATACATTTTTGTCCTCGAATCGATTCTCTGGACGGCCCCGAAGACCCGCGCCACGTTCGGCGTGAAGTCCGAGGAAGAGGCGATCACCACGCAGCCGCTCGCCTTCAACCAGGGCTTTTACAACCTTTTCCTGGCGATCGTGTCAGCGGTCGGCATCGTGATTGCGGCGACCGGCTCCGCGTCGGTCGGAATTGCCCTCGTCCTGGCGGGCACAGGATCGATGGTTGCCGCGGGACTGGTGCTGATTCTCTCGTCTCCCGACAAAGCCCGCGCAGCCGTCGTGCAGGTGCTTTTCCCAGCTATTGCCGTTGTTCTGCTGGTAATCCACCTGCTCTGAGTGGTCTCTATCCGCCGCCGAGCACCAGTGATTCGATCAACGCAAAAGCCCCGTTGAGTGCTCCACAATCGAAGGCTTCGGCCAGGGCGTATCCGATGACAAGTTCGTCGGTGCTCGGCGTGCTCGACCAGACTGCGTCGGTCTGTCTGGGATCGGATTCCTCGTTCTTGGAGAAGTGCCCGATCCGCAATCCGTCGCGGGTGAATGCACTGTTCGCGTCGTCGACTGGGGCGAAGTTCAAACTCACGCCGTCGACGAGTGCCGAGACAGAGTACGAGCGACGGGACAGAAACCCTTTGCCGACAGTGAGTTCGACTTCGTCGCCACCGACAGTGAAGAACAAGTCGGCGGCGGCGCGCGTTCCGATGGGTGTGCCTTCGCGGCGCGGGGCATCGACTCGACGCGTCAACAGAGCGTGTGAGTTGCCGTTTCGGACGTCGACGACCCCCGTGTCGACATCGAACGAGATCTCGACTTTTCCGTGAATCGGGTCCATTACGGCGTATTTGACCGTCACTGTGCCTACCCCCTGTAAGTGTGAACTCGGGTCCATAATACGTGGTGGGAGCGTTGTCCAGTATGCCCGAATCCAAAAAAATAGTGCCGAATGACGCGCGTTTGCGGCCAAATGCTTCTACGCTGGGTCTTGGGTTTGTTGCGCATCCCACAACGGTTTTTCCCACGCCAGACGAGGAGCGCCTATGAGGTTGTCGACTACTTGTTCTGTTGCTACGAAGGCTTGATCAAGCCGGAATTGCCTCTGCCGGATGGTGCTCGAGACCCATCCGGCAGAGGCAATTCTGCATCAGTTCGGGCCTTCAGCCGCCGGCGAATTTTTCCGAGGTGCCGAGATCGATCGGCAACGCAATGCCGGTGATCCCGCGCCCGGCCGGCCCCACCAGATAGAACACCGCATCCGCAATCACTTCGGGGTCGACCCACGGGTGGGGCAGCAGATTCAGCTTCGACATGATCGGAGCGGTATCGGCGAGGACAGGATTCTCCAAGTCTGGACGGAACGCACGAACCATCGGTTCGTTGTCGATCATCGTCGTTTGCACATTGCCCGGGTGTACAGAGTTGACCCGAATGTCCGCCCAGCCGAGTTCGTTGGCCAGAGACTTCGCCAGCCCCCGAACGGCGTGCTTCGACGCGGAATAGTGTGCGATACCCGGCACGCCTCGAAGCCCGGCCATCGAGCTGATCAACACGATGGATCCACCTCGATTGCCGTTCATGATGTGCGGAATCGACACCTTGGTCGTCAACCAAACGCCGGTGACGTTGATGTCCATCAGCTCGCGGAACTCTTCGGCGCTCAGGTCCCAGGACAATTTCGCCGACGCCGCGATTCCCGCGTTGGCGATCACGATGTCCAGTCGGCCGAGCTTCTCGACTCCGGCGTCGACCGCTGATTTCAGGGCATCGAGGTCGCGAGTGTCCGCGACGGACGCGACGATGCGCCGGCCCTGAGCTTCGACCAGGGCGACGGTCTGGGCGAGGTCGGCTTCGGTGGCCATGTCGTACCCCGCTGTTGCGACCGGCGCGCACAGATCCACCGCAATGATGTCCGCGCCCTCGGACGCGAGCTTGACGGCATGTGCGCGCCCTTGACCGCGCGCCGCTCCGGTGATGAATGCGACCTGACCGTCCAAATTGCCCATCGAACTTCCCCTGCCCGTCTGAATCGTTGAAAACTGGAACGTGTTCATACTGCTACGTTCGATGCGAGCCAGGCAGGGGAATTCTCTGAATCCTTATCCGCGAAGGAGTTTGGACAACTCGTCCAGTACGCTCGCGTCCTCGATGGTCGACGGGACCGTGTACTCCTCGTTGTCGGCAATCTGCCGCATGGTCTTGCGGAGGATCTTGCCGGAACGAGTCTTCGGTAGTGCAGCGACGACGGTGACGTCCCGGAACGTGGCGACGGCACCGATCTGGTCTCGCACCCGGGCGACCAGTTCCTGTCGGAGTGTTTCGGGATCGATGTCGACGCCGGACTTGAGCACGACGTAGCCGCTGGGGCGTTGCCCCTTGAGTTCGTCGTGAATGCCGATGACCGCGCATTCGGCGACAGCCGGGTGGCCGGCGACGACGGCCTCCATGCTTCCGGTCGAAAGGCGATGTCCGGCAACGTTGATCACGTCGTCACTTCGTCCGAGCACGAAGACGTAGTTGTCCTCGTCGATGTATCCGGAGTCGCCGGTGAGGTAATAGCCTTCGAAAGTCGACAGGTAGGACTTCACGTACCGGTCCTCGTCACGCCACAGTCCGGCGAGTGTTCCGGGAGGAAGCGGCAGGCCGATCACGATGTTGCCCTCGGTGCCCGGACCCACGAGTTCGCCCTTGCCGTCGACGATTTCGACGCGGTATCCGGGGCAGGCGACGGTGGGTGAGCCTGCTTTGATCTCCATCGGTTCGAGGCCGCGCAGGTTCGCGCAGATGGCCCAACCGGTTTCGGTCTGCCACCAGTGATCGACCACCGGGCGATCGAGAATCCGAGTAGCCCACTCGTAGGTGTCGGGATCCAAGCGCTCGCCGGCCGCGAACAGTGTGTCGAGCGACGAGATGTCGTACTTGGCAAGCTCTTTTGCATCCGGGTCGGCCTTGCGGACCGCGCGGATCGCTGTCGGAGCGGTGAAGAGTGCCGACACTTTGTATTCGGAAATGATGCGCCAGAATGCACCTGCATCGGGGGTCCCGACGGGCTTGCCTTCGTACATGACCGTCGTAGCTCCGGCGAGCAGTGGCCCGTAGACGATGTAGGAGTGGCCGACCACCCAACCGACGTCTGAGGCGGTCCACCAGACCTGGCCGGGGCTGATGTCGTAGAGATTCTTCATCGTCCACGTCAGGGCAACGGCATGGCCACCGTTGTCCCGGACGACGCCCTTGGGCTTACCGGTCGTTCCCGAGGTGTAGAGGATGTAGAGCGGATCCGTCGCGGCGACCGACACCGGGTCGGCAGGAGTTGCATCGGCGATCAGCTCGTCCCAGTCGAACCAGGCTGCGGCACTTGACTTGTAGTCGGCAGCTGCGCCGGGAATCTGCTCGCGATTCTTCACGATCACGGTGTGCGCGGGCGTGGCGGACAGTTGCAGAGCCTTCTCGACCATCGGCAGGTACTCGATTGTTCGTCCGGGTTCGAGGCCGCCGGACGCCGTCACGAGCACCACTGGACCAGCGTCGTCGATACGGGTTGCGAGTTCCTTGGCCGCAAAGCCGCCGAACACCACCGAATGCACCGCGCCGATACGTGCACACGCGAGCATCGCGATCGCGGCCTCGGGGATCATCGGCATGTAGATGATCACGCGGTCGCCCGCCACCACACCCTGATCTTTCAAGACGCCGGCGAAGAGTGAGACCTGCTCGAGCAATTCGGCGTAGGTGTAGGTCGTCTTGGCTGGGACCATCGCGGAGTCGAAGATCAACGCGGTCTGATCGCCGCGGCCGTCGCGGACGTGCCGATCGAGGGCATTGAAGCTGGTGTTGAGCGAAGCATCCGGGAACCAGCGATAGATCGGCGCGGCAGAATCGTCGAGAGCCTTCGTGGGGGCGACATCCCAGTCGACGGCACGCGCAGCGTCGAGCCAGAACTTCTCCGGCTGATCCATGCTCTCGCGATATGCGTCGGCATACGTGGTGTGGGACGCCTGCTCGGAAGAGCTCATCGACGTGTGTCCTCTCGTGAACTTCGCTTACCGGTGACCTGGAACACCTTAGGTCACCGTCAGTGTGGTGCGCCTCAGTAGCGGTGCGGGTACCGTCCCTTTGCGCCGGGCGGGCCTGTCCCGTCGGCCAGTGGCGCGTAGGGGTGGGATAAGCCAGGGACGGAAAGGGGGATCGATGTGACAGGTGCAGCGCAACGCGCAGGCTTCTGGGGAGTCCTCGCTCTGCGTGACTTCCGACTGCTGTGGACCGGCGACGCAGTCAGCGGTATCGGAAACGGTGTCACGACCGTCGTACTGCCGCTGGTCGCGCTTCGCGAACTGGACGCGAGTAGCTTCCAGATCGGTGTGCTGGCATCGGCAGTGTGGTTGCCGTGGTTGATCGTCGGACTACCTGCCGGTGCCTGGATCGACCGGCTGCCACGGCGTCCGATCATGATGATCGCGAACGCTGCGTGCGCGCTGCTCTTCGCGAGCCTCGCGATCGCCGGCTTCCTGGAGGCGATGACATACGGCCACCTGCTCCTGGTCGCGCTGCTCACCGGTACAGCCACGGTCTTCTTCCAGGCGGTCTATCACTCGTATCTCCCCACGGTGCTCGCCGAAGCGGATCTTGTCGAAGGGAACTCGAAGATTCAGGGCGCCGAGGCCGCAACTCGGGTGATCGGCCCAAGCGTCGGTGGGCTGGTGGTTGCAACTGTCGGGCTCGCGGCCGGTCTGGTTGTCGACGCGTTCACGTTCGCCTTCTGCTTCGTATGCATCTGGCTGATTCGTGTGCAGGAGACCGTCCATCGCGGACAGAATCAGCGAGAACCGTTGCGACGGCAGATTGCGCTCGGACTGCGATTCGTTGCCGGTGATCCGTATCTGCGGTCGATCGTCGTCTACGGCACTCTGCTCAATTTCGGTCTCACCGGGTACACCACGATTCAGATCGTGTTCTTGGAAAAGACGGTTGGTGTGGGGGAGTTCGGACTCGGGCTTCTCTTGGCGATTGCCGGGGTGGGCGGAATTGTCGGATCGATGATCGCGCGCCCGCTCGGCCGCAGATTCGGCACTGCCCGAAGCGTTCTCATCTGTCAGTTGGTGACGGGACCGTTCATCCTGTTGGCGCCTCTGACGACGTACGGTGCCGGCCTGTTCTGGTTCTGCATCGGCGGCATGGTGATGGTTGCGGGTGTCGTGTCGTGCAACGTGGTGCTCGGCAGTTTCCGTCAAAGTTACTGTCCGCCGGACCGCCTCGGACGAGTAGTGGCAACGAGTATGTTCCTGCTGCACAGCAGCATTCCGCTCGGTGCGCTGACGGCAGGCTACCTCGGCGACGCGGTGGGACCGCGCGGGACGATGTGGATCATGGCCTGCCTGATCGCGCCGTGCGGATTGGTCCTGCTCTTCAGCCCGCTCCGCGGAATCCGCGATCTACCGAGTCGGCCGGCGATCTCGCTGCGGTAGAGAATTACTGAGGTAGAGCCGCGGCGGCCTCTTCGCTTCGAATCGCGATGCGAAGTGTCGCGAGCATGAACAGTGACACTGCGAAACCGAAAAGCGCGCCGAACTGGTCCTGCGTGAACAGATAGACCTGCGTCACCAGGAGACTCACGATGAGGGATGCACGCAGGAGTCTCAGGGCTCGCAGGTACGGACCGCGGAAGAGGAACCACACTCCCAGGACCACAAGAACTCCGGTTGCGACGGTGGAGATCTGGACCACCAGGTCGGAGACGTCGTCGGCCTCGACGACGTTCTCGGACACCAACGCGTAGATCACCTGGACAATCGCCAGAAGAGCCTGCAGTACGAACAGGGTCAGTACCAGTCGGCGGACGACACGGTGCCGGAGCAGTTCCTCAGCACGGTGGAAGAACGCGTTGCGGCCACGAGTGATCTTCGATTCGATACCGCCGGTCGGCGGAGCCTGTGAATGCAGGCCGGCCTTGATCGAATCGACGAGGTCGGTGAGGCTGCGGTCTTCGACGCCGTCGAGTACGCGGAGGGCGTGGTTGTACTGGATCTCGTCGAGCTGACCGAGAGCGAGGTCCGAGAGCGCTCGCGCCCCGATGGCGAGCCGATGACGATCATTCATTCCGCGCCGAATCACCACCTCGCGCGCGGCAAGATAGAAGAGAACGAAGACGACGTACATGATCGCGATGGCAGGCTGGTAGAAGTAATCAACGTCGGCGGTGACGAATTTTCCGACCTCGTCGATGAAGAGACCGAATCCGATTCCGCCGACGAGCGTGGCCAGGTCACGCGTGCGAGAGCCTTCGGTGATGGCGGTCGCGACGATGGCGACGGCCATCAGCAATCCGCCCCAGAGAACGTGTGCGATGTGGAGGGCGCCGCCCCCGATCTGGGGATAGCCCGTTGCCGCCAGATAAGCGCGGGTGATCAACACGGTGGCGATGCCCGCGAACAGGAACAATTCGAAACGAGCGAGTGCCGCGCGGTCGTAACTGTGCGGCAGCGTCAGCGCGTTCCGGTCCTTCGTCGTCATTGCGGAACTCCCAGGTTTCGATAGCGCGCGATACGGGAGGACTGGCGATCGGTGTCCGACTCTTCGGCAAGCACGAAGAGTTCGTGCGCTATCGCAGCCCCTACCCTCTTGGAGAATTCCACGGGTTCGTCGGCCGCGTCAGGCGTTTCGGGAATGATCGCGTCGATTACGCCGTCTCGAAGCAGATCCAACGAACGAATGCCCTGCGCTGCCGCCATCTCCGGTGCGTGACTGATGTCGCGATGTACGATCGCGCTTGCGCCTTCCGGCGGCAGGGGAGCGAGCCACCCGTTCTGTGCCGCGAGTACCCGATCGGCGGGCAGCAGCGCGAGCGCCCCGCCGCCTGTTCCCTGACCGAGCAACACCGACACTGTCGGGGTCTTCAGCGTCACGAGGTCGGCGATGCAACGGGCGATCTCAGGGGCCAGTCCACGTTCTTCAGCTTCTTTGGACAGCGACGCGCCCAAAGTGTCGATCACGAGGACAAGCGGGAGTTGTAGTTCTTCGGCAAGTTTCATGCCCCGTCGCGCTTCCCTGAGCGCGGCCGGCCCCATCGTGGTGAGCGCGGATTGGCCACTGCGGTCCTGGCCGAGCAGGATGCACGGAAAGCCTCGGAAGCGGGCGAGCGAGAGCAAGATCGTCTTGTCGGTTTCACCCTGCCCGGTGCCGCTGAGCGGTACCTGTTCAGTTGCGGCATGGCGGAGCAACTGCCGGATGCCGGGTCGATCGGCCCGGCGCGAGAGCATCACCGACTGCCAGGCGGGAACATCGGGAATCTCGGGTGAGGGAATCGGGTCCGTGGCCGCCTGGGCAGGGGGATCGGTGAGCACGCACAACGCTCGATTGACCAGCAGACGGAGGCGGTCGACGGGTACGACGCCGTCGATAACGCCGTTGCGATACAAGTTTTCGGACGTCTGGATACCGTCGGGAAACTTTTCGCCGTACAGCGATTCGTAGACACGGGGTCCGAGGAATCCCACCAGAGCACCGGGTTCCGCGACGGTGATGTGGCCGAGGGATCCCCACGAGGCAAAGACCCCGCCGGTGGTGGGATTGCGCAGGTATACCAGGTAGGGCAGGTGTGCCGCTTTGTGAACAGCCACTGCCGCAGCGATCTTCACCATCTGAACGAAGGCGACGGTGCCCTCCTGCATCCGCGTTCCGCCAGAGGTGGGCGAGGCGAGCAGCGGGAGTTGTTCTGCCGTAGCACGTTCGACGGCGGTCACGATCCGCTCGGCCGCGGCGACTCCGATGGAACCGGCGAGAAAGCTGAATTCACAGGCAATTACCGCGACTCGACGGCCCCGAACCGTACCGACACCGGTGACGACGGACTCGTCAACTCCGCTCTTCTCGCGGGCCTTCGCCAGGTCTTCTGCGTATTTCGGGCCAGGTCCGACGTCGACGGGCGGGGAGTCCCAAGAGACGAAGCTCTCGGAATCGAGTACCGCAGTGAGTAGTTCTTCGGCCGAGATTCGCACAACGTCCTCCAAGTAAGCAGCACCCCGTCCAGGATGAACCTACCTGGACGGGGTGCCGTCGGGATCGCGTGGCGCCAGTTGTGCGCCGGAGAATCAGCGTCCGAACGCCTCTTTCCATGAAACGACCTTGCCGATACGAAGGATGGAGCGCTGGTAGATCTTTGCCGCGATCATCGACAGCGCAGCAGTCACGACCAGCATCAGCAGAATGGTTCCCACGATCTGGAACGGAGAAGCAACACCGGCGGAAATGCGCAGGGGCATGAGGATTGCCGAGAACGGCGGAATCCAACTCAACACGTTGCTCAGGGTTCCTTCTGGATTGCTCACCGAAACGAAAGCCACGCTGACCATCGCCATGACGAGCAGCGCGAGAGGCATCGCGGTGGCGTTGACGTCCTCCTGCCGCGAGACCATGGACCCGGCGGCGGCGTACAGCACGGCGAAGAAGAGGAAGCCGAGAATGAACCACCCGAGAGTGCCGAACAGAACGCCGATCGCGGTGCCCGTCACGGTCAGGACGCCCGTCGCCAGTCCGGTGGCGACGCCCGCGACGGCATAGGCAGCCATCTGCATCAGGCCGACAGCACCGATTCCGAGAACCTTGCCCCACAACAACTGAAGCGGACGAAGAGTGGAGAGCAGCAGCTCGACCACGCGACTGGACTTCTCCTCGACGACGCCCATCGCCACGTACGTTCCGAACAGCAGGATCTGCATGTACAGGAGCACCACAGCAGCGATCGACATCGCTATGCGTTGGCCCTGTTCGGGATCCGGGGGATCGATGGCATCGATGGTGACCACTGCGGTGGACGTGGCTTCGGCGAGCTGAGCCGGATCGATCCCCGCGGCGGAGAGCGCATTCGATTGTGCCTGTTGTGCAACGGAACTCTCGATGACGGCGCGCAGATTCGTGGGCACTTCCTTCTTGGTCACGACAGTGACGCCGCCGCCCGATCCAGCGATCACGGCCACGTCGAGGTCGCCGTCCTTGACCTGGTTACGCGCGGTTCCGTCGTCGGAAACCTCCGTCACCGTCACCGGATTTCCGAGGGTGTCGCCGATGGACACCATCGTGGCACTGAGTGATTGGTTGCCGACCAAGCCGATCTTCGACTTGTCCTCGTCACCGCCGGAGAAGAGTGAGAAGGCGATGATGCCGCCGACGATCGCGACCAGAATGATGACGTTGCTGATCACAAAACTCTTCTTCGAGATCTGCGTCATGAATTCGCGTCGGGCGACCAACCCGATGGCTCGACCTCCGCTCAACTGGTTGCTCATGCGGCTACTACCTCTCGGAACAGATCGGTCAGTGACGGACGTCGTAGCGTGAACTCGTGCACCGGTCCGGTTTTCAACGCTGCATGCAGGATCTGCTGATCGTCGGCGGTTCCGTCGACGCTCAGGAGCGTTCGACCGTCGAGGTGGCTCAGTGTGGTGACACCGATCAGGTGGTGTGCCCAGCCGACCGGCGCGTCAGGGGCGAAGACTTCGATTCGGCCGTCGCCCTTGCCTCGTAGTTCGTCGACGGTTCCGATCTCTCGCATGCTGCCGCGGCTGATGATGCCCACGCGATCGCACAAGCGCTCCACCAGATCCAGCTGATGGCTGGAGAAGATTACGGGAACACCGGTGCGAGCCTTCTCGACCAACACGTCACTCATGACATCGACCGCTACGGGGTCAAGGCCCGAAAACGGTTCGTCCAGAACGAGTACCGCTGGATCGTGAACCAGCGCGGCCGCGAGCTGCACACGTTGCTGATTACCGAGGGACAGGGAGTCGACGGTGTCCTTGACGCGTTCGGCGATACCCAGACGTTCGGTCCAGCGCTCTGTCGCCGCATGCGCATCGGCTTTCGAGAGTCCATGTAGCTCGGCCAGATAGGAAAGTTGCGCGCCCACCTTCATCTTGGGGTAGAGGCCGCGTTCCTCCGGCATGTATCCGATAGTGCGACGCACGTCGAGGTCGACGGGTTTGCCGCCGAGGCGAACTTCCCCCGAATCTGCTCCGAGCACACCCAGCGCAATGCGCATCGTGGTCGTCTTGCCGGCGCCGTTGCTGCCGACGAATCCGAAGATCTCGCCTGGTCGCACTTCGAAACTGAGGTTGTCGAGTGCAACGACGTCGCCGTAGCGTTTCGAGATGCCGTCGATCGTGAGGGTGGCTGACATGGGTCCTTCCCATCGGTCGAGTGGTGCGCTTCGGTAATACGGGTCAGAGGTCGAACTCTTCGGAATCAATCGGATCCGGGTCTGGATTGGTCCACGAGAGAATCATCGCGGGCGTGCACGCGCCGATCAGCATTGCAGTCAGTGCCAATAAACCTCCCGAGTAAGGCAGTCTCTCTACATTCCACTGCACCGACGAGGTGAAAATGAGGAAAATGGCGACAATAAAGACCAACGATTGAGTCACGCTCAACCCGACGGAACGGGCGTCGTTGCGTTGCTGGATCTCCCATTCGTCCAGAGCATGCCGCGGCGCATCCCCTTGCCTGCCCGACACGATTTGAAGTGAAGACCACGTCGGTAGGAACAACAGGGTGAGGACCGGCCATGCCACCGCGAACAGTGGGTTGAACAGGCACGCTATGCCGATGGCAACCATCGTGGCGAACAGGACTCCGAGGGCGATGACGAGCATCCGCCGACGTCGACGGGTTCGCCAATTCGGGAGCCAATGTCGGAACGTCTCCTCGTTCTGCAGGAACCGCCGAGTGCGGTGGGCCTGGTAGCGGTCGATCAGATTTGATTCAGGCACTGGGCTTTTCACTCCCCTCGGTAGTGCGGTCAGATCGGTAGACCTCTGTCGACGGTGCATTCCGGTAGACCTCCGTCGACAGCGGCCCGAACTCCGTCCGGGAGAACACCGCTTCGACCGGAAGGTCGAACACCCAGCAGATCCTGAACGCGAGATCCAGGCTGGGGTAGTGATCGCCGCGTTCGAGCGCCCCCACCGTCTGCGGGTTGACGTCGACGAGTTGTGCAAGTTGGGCCCGACTCATCTTCCGCTCGGCGCGAAGCACTCCGATGCGATTGAAGATGGGGAGCGCGTCTCCCCGTCGGACTGGGCTCATGCATCAAAGTGTTGTAAAAACCCAACAGTTTGTCAACATGAACCGCGAAGATGCCGTTTCTGGGTGGTGTCGGCGGATAGGGTTCGGGCAACAGAAGGGGCGTCGCATGGTGGTCGAAAAGTTGGTGCTCGAGAAGTCCTGCCTCGTCGTGCAGGTGCGCGAGGACGGTAGCTACAGCGTGGGACCGCAAGGGCGTGAAGTGGTCTGGCGCGATGCGATGGAAAAAGGTGCCGTCATCGGTATCGGTCAGCACACTCCAGGGGACGTTGAGGGTGAATCGTGGTGGGTCGTGTACGGCCAGTCGGATGCCGGGGCAGACGTCACCGTTCGACTCGAGGATGGATCGCACGTGCCGGTGGGCCGTATCGGTGAGATTTTCGCCAGCGAATGGGTGAGTACCCCGCAGCAGGCCTTGCTGTATCGGTCCGATCGCCCGGTGGAGTCGCAGCCCACCAATCTCTCTGTGCTGTTCGCCAGGCCGAAGTTCATGCCCAAAGCGGCGTTTCCGGAGAATGATCGCTTGTAGTTGCAGCGAGCTGCCGTCGGGAGGCTGGCGGCCATCTTCTCGAAACATTACGGTACGTACTGTACTGTTTAAGAATGGCAACTTGGCCGAACGAACTCGCAGTAGTGCAAGTGCGTATAGCGCGACCCACCGACAGGCTCGACGACGTGATTGCGTTCTATCGCGACTGTCTGGGATTGCCCGAGCTCTACCGGTTCTCCGGTCATGCCGGGTACGACGGAATCATGCTGGGGCTGCCGGATTCGAACTACCACCTCGAATTCACGACCCACGAAGACGGAAGCCCGTGCCCGGCGCCGACGCAGGACAACCTGTTGGTGCTCTACTTCGCCGGCGAGTCGGCGATGTACGAGGTAGTTCAGCGGTTGGGTGAAGCAGGGCACGAACCCGTTGGCGCCGAGAATCCGTACTGGGAGGAGAATGCGGGGATGACTTTCGAAGATCCCGACGGCTGGCGTCTGGTGCTCATGCCGCGACCGGTGCTGTAGATGGTGCGCGCCCGCGACGAGCGGATCGACGACGCCGTACTGGCGGCAACCCTGGAGTTGTTGGGGGAGAACGGTTATGCGGAGCTGTCAATCGGTTCGGTGGCGACGAGAGCCGGCGTGCACCGACCCGCCATCTACCGGAGATGGCCGTCGAAGCGGCATCTGGTGGTCGACGTCGTCGTGGCGCACATCGGTACTGATCCAACGCCGGACACCGGCGATCTCAGGGCAGACCTGGTCGCCGGCATCACGACATTGGTTGTGGGGCTGAGCGAAACGGTAGTTGGGCGGATCCTGCCCGCGTTGGTTGCGGATCTGGCGGCGGACCCGGAATTGGCGCGGGATTTCCAGTCGGCATTCTTTCAGCCACGACGCGATTCCACTGCGGCAGTGCTGGAATCGGCGCGGCTACGCGGCGACATTCGGAGCGACTTCGACCTGGACTTCGTCCTGGATGCCCTGGCGTCGCCGATCTATTACCGAGCGTTGTTCCGTCACTTACCGTTGGACGCGCTCCTGGCCGAGCAGTCCGTCGATTCCGTGCTGCTGACGTTGACTCCCCACGAAAATTCCTGAAGCCGTTTCGATTCAGTTCAATTCGACTGGATCGGGTCCGACACGGCTGTCGGTGTTCAGCGCTGCGATGGCAGCTGACTCGTCGGTATCGAGTGCGAAGTCGAAGATTGCGGCGTTGTCGCGCATGCGGGCAGGTGTCACCGACTTCGACAAAACGGTGTGTCCCTGTTCGAGATGCCAGCGCAGAATGATCTGCGCTGGGCTCTTTCCGTGTGCTGCAGCGATTTTCCCGATGGTCGGGTCGTCGAGGATAGTTCCCTGTCCCAGTGGGCTCCATGCCTCGATTTCGATGCCGCGACTTCGCGCGTATTCCCGTGACGCGTGCTGTTGCAGTCTGGGGTGCAATTCGATCTGGTTGACGGCCGGGGTGATCGAGCTGTGCTCGGCCAGCAGTTCGAGGTGCTCGGGCAGGAAGTTGGACACGCCGATCGCACGGGCACGGCCGGAGGCGAGGATCTCCTCGAAAGCCGCCCACGTCTCCACGAACAGGCCCTTTGCCGGTGCCGGCCAGTGGATCAGATACAGGTCGACGAAGTCGAGGCCGAGCTTGTCGAGGCTCGTGTCGAACGCGGCGAGCGCTCGGTCGTGGCCCTGATCGTCATTCCACAACTTGGTGGTGACAAAAAGCTCTGACCTCGGAACACCCGAACTAGCGATGGCGCGGCCGACACCGGCTTCGTTTCCGTAGATCGCGGCCGTGTCGATGTGGCGGTAGCCGATCTCGAGAGCGGTGGCAGTGACCTCTTCGGTCTGTGCGTCCGGTACCTGGAAAACGCCGTACCCGAGTTGCGGGATGGTGATCGGTTCGCCGGTGGTTCCGTGAGTCAGTGTGCGGTCGGGGATCGACAACATTGAAGAGCGCCCTTCAAGACTGGGTGTGGCGGTTCGACGGGCGATCGTGTCGCCCGTGCCCACCTGTGCCGCGCATGCAACTATTGCGTGCGCCTGATAAATAGTTGCACACGCGGGTTGTCTGCGCAAGCAGAGTCGGTTGGCTACTCCTCGAAGAGCTGTCCGTTCTCCATTCGCCACCGGCGCGTGCTTCGGGTGGACTGCAGCATGCGTCGATCGTGAGTGACCAGGAGGAGGGTTCCCTCGAAGGATTCCATCGCCTGCTCGAGCTGTTCGATCGCCGGAAGGTCGAGATGGTTCGTCGGCTCGTCCAGTACCAGTAGGTTCACGCCGCGAGCTTGGAGCAAAGCAAGTGCAGCCCTTGTTCTTTCGCCGGGGGACAGGGAAGCGGCAGATCTGAGTACGTGGTGTCCGCGCAGGCCGAACTTGGCGAGCAGAGTACGGACATCGGCATCGGGCCAGTCCGGAACCTGAGCGCCGAAGGCCTCGACGACTGGTTGATCACCTTCGAACAATCCACGCGCCTGATCGATCTCACCGATCGCGACACCGGAACCCAAGGACGCGATGCCCTCGTCTGGGACGAGTTTGCCGAGCAAAACGTTCAGGAGGGTGGTCTTGCCGGCTCCGTTCGCGCCCGTGACGAGGATTCGATCGCCCCAGTCGATCTGTGTCGTGACCGGACCGAACGTGAACTGACCGCGAGTTACCTTGGCACCATTCGTGGTTGCGACAACGGATCCGGACCGCGGAGCCGCCGCGATCTCCATGCGAAGTTCCCACTCCTTGCGCGGTTCCTCGACCACTTCGAGTCGCTCGATGCGACGTTGAGTCTGGCGTGCCTTCGCGGCTTGCTTCTCCGTCGACTCGGTCCGCAATCCGCGTCCGATCTTGTCGTTGTCCTTGGCCTTACGACGCGCATTGCGGACGCCGTGTTCCATCCAGTTGCGCTGCATCTGTGCGCGATCTTCGAGATCGGAGCGAGTGCCTGCGTATTCCTCGAACGCCTCGCGTGCGTGCTGGCGGGCGATCTCGCGTTCGGCGAGGTACGACTCGTAGCCGCCGTCGTAGACGGCGATGTCCTGTTGTGCCAGATCGAGTTCCACGATCCCCGTGACGGTGCGCGAGAGGAACTCGCGATCGTGGCTCACGACAACCAGCGCCGCTCGGGTCTCGGCGACAAATCGCTCCAACTGCTCGAGACCCCGCAGGTCGAGATCGTTGGTGGGTTCGTCCAACAGGAGAATGTCGTAGCGCGAGAGCAACAGCGACGCGAGCCCGGCGCGTGCGGCTTGACCGCCGGACAACGCCGTCATGTGAGCATCGAGCGGAACTCCGAGCCCGAGTTCTTCGACCACCTTCTCAGCGCGCTCGAACAGATCGGCGCCGCCGAGAGCCAGCCAGCGTTCGAGAGCCGGAGAGTACAGATCCTCCTCCGCTTCAGCCAGGGTTTCGGCCGCGGCGTTCATGACCGCCTCGGCGTGCGCGACGCCGGTGCGTCGGCCGAGGAACTCGAGGACGGTCTCGCCTTCGATGCGGTCGGGTTCCTGCGCGAGATAGCCCACCGCAGCGTCTGGCGGGCTGAGGATGATCGAACCTTCGACGTCGGCAGTTCCGATTCCCGCCAGTGCAGTGAGAAGCGTCGACTTGCCGGCGCCGTTCGCGCCGACGAGGCCGATGACGTCGCCGGGCGCGATGGTGAGATCGAGGTCGGAGAACAGAGTGCGTTCTCCCCGGGAGGCAGAGAGGCCGCTGATGCGCAGTGTTGCAGTCACCTGAGAAGTATCCCCGGAGCTGTGCGCCTGTGTTAATCGGTGCTGTGCGCCTTTATTAACCGCGGGCGGTTAATAAAGGCGCACAGCAGTCAGTCACGGACCAGGTGGTACCAGCACGGATGTGCCGCACGGACCGGAAGTGGCGATTCACTCACGTCGGCGGCCGTACTCGAGGCCATCGACCAACCGTCGAATGCTCGCATGACGTCCTCCTCGGAGACGCCATGTGGCATCGGCCAACGGTGACCTGGCCCGAATGCGAACATCACCATGGACGCCCCGGGTGCGGTGATCGCGTTGACCGACCTCCCGTAGTCGCGTCGTTGATGATCGGTGAGCCCGTGAAAGCAGCCGATGTCGAGCACCAGCATGTGCCCGCCGTCGACAGCAATGTGCAGGTCTGCCGCGTCCTCGTGGAGGAACCGGACGTCGACGTGTGCTTCACGCGCGTGAATGCGCGCTTTGTCCAGCGGTTCCTGTTCGGCGTCGACGCCGGTGACGTGCCACCCGCGTTGCGCCAGCTCGATGGAATGGCGTCCGGTGCCGCAACCGATATCGAGTGCACGGCCACCTTCCGGGAGGGGAATCGCATCCAGAAGGCCGGACAGTTGAGCGTCGAAGCCGTGACCGGTGTGCTCCCATGGAGTGACGCCGACCTTGTAGGCGAGACGATATCCGAGATTCATCGCTCTCTCTTTTCTCGAGGCGATTCGATTACTTGTATTCCAAGGTAGACCGGCATTTCGGGTGCGACAAGGGGCCGAAGAGGAGGTTCGGTGGGGAATGCCTCCTGGCGCCCGTGCGTTGGATCCACATATGACCGAGACCAACGATGTGACCTCTGTACCGACCATTGTTCTGAACGACGGTAAGACGATCCCCGCACTGGGATTCGGTGTGTTCCAGGTTCCGGACGACGAGACGCAGGAAGCCGTCTCCACCGCTCTGAAGGCCGGTTACCGCAGTATCGACACCGCCAAGATCTACGGCAACGAGGTGGGCGTCGGCCGCGCGATCGCCGAATCCGGCATCGCCCGCGAAGACCTGTACATCACGACAAAACTGTGGAACGACGATCAGGGCTACGACTCGACGCTTGCCGCCTTCGACGCCAGCCTCGACAAGTTGGGTCTCGACTACCTCGATCTGTACCTGATCCACTGGCCGGTTCCGTCCAAGGACCTGTACGTCGAGACCTTCAAGGCATTCCAGAAGCTAAAGGCGGACGGACGGGTTCGATCCATCGGCGTCTCCAACTTCACCATCGAGAACCTCGAGCGTGTCATCGGTGAAACCGGTGAGGTGCCGGTCCTCAACCAGATCGAGCTTCACCCCAAGTTCAACCAAGCCGAACTGCGCGCTTTCCACACCGGCAAGGGAATCGCGACGGAAGCGTGGAGCCCGCTCGGCCAGGGAACTGTTCTCGGTGACCCCGTCATCACCGCTATCGCCGACGCTCATGGCGTCACCGCGGCTCAGGTGATCATTCGCTGGCACCTGCAGATCGGAAACGTGGTGATTCCGAAGTCGGTGACCCCCGAACGTATCGCCGCAAACTTCGATGTCTTCGGATTCGAACTGACGCCGGAACAAATCAACGCGATCGGTGCTCTCGACGACCCGGCCGGCCGCATCGGCCCCGACCCGGTCACGCTCGGCAGCTAGAACTTCCGGTAGACCCACGAACGGCACTCCCGCAATCGCGGGAGTGCCGTTCTGTCGTGCGAGGTCAGTTCAGGTGCGTGCGATGTTCTGCAGTGAATGCGATGTGCTCGTCCGCGCGTCCGGTGCGGAGCTTCTCGACCCACTCGGGATCGGCGAGCAGCGCGCGTCCGATGGCAACCATGTCGAATTCACCTCTATCGTACTGAGCTTCGAGACGCTCCAGCCCCGTGACAGCCGATGCGGCGTCGCCGGTGAATGCCGTCGTGAACACGGAGTCGAGTCCGACCGAGCCGACGGTGATGGTCGGCAACCCGGTCAGCTTCTTCGTCCAGCCGGCGAGGCCGAGCTTGCCGTCTTCACCGTCGAGTTCAGCGAACGCCGGTTCCCAGTGGCGCCTCGTCGACGGATGCAGAACGTCGACGCCGGCGTCGACCAGGGGAGTGAGGATGCGGCCGAGTTCAGCCGGGCTCTGGGCGATACGAGCGTCGTAGTGGCCGGACTTCCACTGTGAGAATCGGTAGACGATCGCGAACTCGTTTCCGACAGCCTCTCGGATTGCGGCGACGACCTCGGCCGGGAAGCGGGTGCGGGCTTCCAGTGATCCGCCGTATTCATCGGTGCGGACATTGGTTCCGGCCCACAGGAATTCGTCGAGCAGGTAGCCGTGCGCTCCGTGCAACTCGAGCCCGTCGAAACCGGTGTTCTTCGCGTTGAGTGCGGCGTCGACCCACGACTGCTTCAAGGTGTCGAGATCCGAGGTGGTGAATTCTCGTCCCAGACGGGTGCCGTCCAGCGCCAGGCCGGAGGGGCTGACGGTCTCGACCTCGGGGTTCAGACGCGAGTTTTCGCCGCGCTCGACTCCGAGGTGCCACAGCTGAGGAATGATCGATCCACCCTCGGCGTGCACGGCGTCGACTACCGACTTCCAGCCGCCCAGGCTCGAATCACCGTAGATGCGCGGTACGCGGGTGTGCGGGCCGGCTGCCGGGTCCGGGATATAGGTGCCTTCCGTGATGATCAGGCCGACCCCGCCCGCTGCGCGACGACGGTAGTACTCGGCCACGTCGGCGCCGGGGATCCCGTCAGGAGAGAAGGCGCGAGTCATCGGGGCCATCGCAAAACGGTTGCGCAACGAGAGTGATTTGACCTCGAAAGGCTCGAAGAGGCCGCGCAACGCGGGGGCCTCGGGTGCTGTCGATGTGTCGGGAAGAGTCACGGATTTGTTCAACGCGGCGGACCCTTGACCTATTCCGTCGCCTGACTTTATCTCAGCGAAATCTGCAAAAGGTTGCGTACGTTCGGTTTTCGATTGATGTCCACGTCGACCACACTTAGTTTGTGCATTAACTATTAACATGCGATATGGTCGTGCGGAAAGTTCTTGAGGGCGGTATCGAGCACGAAAGAGGACGCGCGAGCATGACAACAACGGTGCCGGACGAGCGGACCGGAGAGCTGGAGCCGATTCCGGAGCGGCCGTACCCGAAGCGTCGTGATCCCAAGGGGTCGTGGATGTTCGACATGATCAAGACCACCGATCACAAGAAGATCGGGATCATGTACATGATCACGGCTTTCGGGTTCTTCTTGATCGGCGGCCTGATGGCCCTGTTCATGCGTGCGGAACTGGCTGTCCCCGGGATGCAGTTCCTCTCGAACGAGCAGTTCAATCAGTTGTTCACCATGCACGGCACGATCATGTTGCTGCTGTACGCGACGCCCGTCGTTTTCGGCTTCGCGAACTACATACTTCCGCTGCAAATCGGTGCCCCGGACGTGGCCTTCCCGCGCTTGAACGCATTCGGCTTCTGGCTCTTCACTTTTGGTGGTTTGATCGTACTCGGCGGATTCCTCACGCCGGGCGGCGCTGCCGACTTCGGTTGGACTGCGTACACCCCACTGTCGGGTGCGGTGCACAGCCCCGGCGTCGGAGCCGACCTGTGGGTCTTCGGACTGACAGTGGGCGGTCTCGGCACTATTCTCGGTGCGGTCAACATGATCACCACGGTGATCTGTTTGCGCGCACCAGGCATGACGATGTTCCGGATGTCGATCTTCACCTGGAATATCTTCATCACCAGCATCCTGATCTTGATGGCGTTCCCGCTGCTGACCGCCGCATTCATGGGCCTGTTCGTCGACCGCCATCTCGGTGGACACATCTTCGACCCAGCGTCAGGTGGAGTTCTGTTGTGGCAGCACCTGTTCTGGTTCTTCGGGCACCCCGAGGTGTACATCATCGCGCTGCCGTTCTTCGGCATCGTCTCGGAGATCTTCCCGGTCTTCAGCCGTAAGCCGATCTTCGGATACACCGGTTTGGTTTACGCGACACTGGCGATCTCAGCTCTGTCCATCGCGGTGTGGGCTCACCACATGTATGCGACGGGTGCTGTTCTCCTGCCCTACTTCTCGTTCATGACGTTCCTGATCGCCGTGCCGACAGGTGTGAAGATCTTCAACTGGATCGGAACGATGTGGAAGGGGCAGTTGACCTTCGAATCACCGATGCTGTTCTCGATCGGCTTCCTGATCACCTTCCTCTTCGGTGGTCTGTCGGGCGTTATTCTCGCGAGTCCGCCGATCGACTTCCACGTCACCGACACGTATTTTGTTGTCGCCCACTTCCATTACGTGGTCTTCGGTACGGTCGTGTTCGCCACGTACGCCGGTATCTACTTCTGGTTCCCGAAGATGACCGGTCGCATGATGGACGAGCGCCTCGGCAAGTGGCACTTCTGGACCACGTTCGTCGGTTTCCACGGCACTTTCCTCGTCCAGCACTGGCTCGGTGGCGAAGGTATGCCCCGTCGTTACGCCGACTACCTGCCCTCGGACGGGTTCACGGTGCTGAACTCGGTGTCCACGATCTTCGCCTTCGTGCTCGGCGCGTCGACACTGCCGTTCATCTGGAACGTTTTCAAGAGTTACCGCTACGGCGAGGTGGTCACCGTCGACGATCCGTGGGGTTACGGAAACTCGCTGGAATGGGCGACCACCTGCCCACCGCCGCGTCACAACTTCACCGAGTTGCCGCGCATCCGTAGCGAGCGTCCGGCGTTCGAGATGCACTATCCGCACATGGTGGAGCGAATGAGGGCGGAAGCCCACGTGGGCCTCACCGGGCAACCCACGTCGACGTTGGAGAAGAGTGACGATCATCGCCAGATTGATTAGTGCGATAATAGTTACTGCACTAATCAATCTGGTAACATCGGAGTCATGACGACGAAGGCTCCGCAGACGCAGATGGACGATCCGCTGGCTCTCGACCGGCAGGTGTGTTTTGCACTTGCGGTCGCGAACCGGGCAGTCCTGTCCGTCTACCGGCCACTGCTCGAGCCGATGGGCCTCACACATCCCCAGTATCTGGTGATGCTTGCCCTGTGGGGGAAGTCGCCGATGGCGGTCAAGGAAATCGGGCAGGCATTGCAGCTCGATTCGCCGACACTCTCGCCGCTCCTCAAGCGACTCGAGGCGTCCGGGTTGATCACGCGAACCCGTAGCCGCGCCGACGAACGTCAACTCGACGTCGACCTCACCGAAGCCGGTGTGGCACTGCGTGACGAGGCGGAGAAGATCCCGCCGGCGGTTGTCGCGAAGCTCGGCGTCAGCCTCGCCGAACTCGAAGAACTCCACAACGTTCTGACGCGGGTCAACGAGGCCGCGCTCCGCGCCGGCGCTTTGGACCAATGAGAGAAATGTGATGACCACATCTGAAAGAAACGTGACGACTGCGTCAAGACCGATGCGTACCGAACAGGTGACTTCCGTGACTTCCAAAAAGCAACGCACGAGCCCGAATCCCCTTCAGTGGTTGGGTTATTCAGTGGGGCGCAAGTTGCCCGATTCGATGCAGGACTGGGTGCGAAACGACCTGATCGGTGACTGGGCTGTGCCACGTCACCTGATCCGCAGCATGGTGCCGTTCATTCCCGTCTTCGCGGCCTTCATGCTCTTCCCCGGGCCGTGGGCCCTGCGGGCGTCGATGGTGCTGCTCGGAGTGCTTCTGGCGCTGTTCTATTCGGTCTCCTACATGGCTCAGAACAGGTCGCGTCGCCTCGAGCGTCACGGTTTGCCTTCCGACCTCGAGAACCCGAAGAAGGTCTCGCGCCACGACGCCGAGAAGGCCGCCTACGAGAAGTTGCACGGCGGCCCCGCGACCTAGACGCTTCGGTCAGATGCCGTGAAGGGCGCTGCCGCCGTTCATCTCGCAGACGCCCTGCTCCATGGCCGCCGAGAAACCACCTTCAGGGTCGGTCGAGCGAAGAGCCGATTCGACGTCCTGCTCTACCAGGTATCCGTTGATTGCGATCGCCGCGGTTGAACCTGCAGCCGCAGCATTGATTACCTGTGCGCGAGGGTCGACGACGTTGCCGGCGCCCCAGATACCGGGAACACTGGTGGCGCCGGAATGATCGACAGCCACGAATCCCGTGGGGCTGGCTTTGCAGCCGAGTCGCGTCAGATGTGCGTCGTTCGGAACGAAACGCGGCGCAACGAACAGTGCTGAGCGCGCAACCAGTTGGCCGTTGTCGAGTTCGACGGCTTTCAGTTTGCTTTTCTCGCAGACCAATCCAGATACCGATCCGTCGGCAACCGTCACTCCTCGGGCAGCCAGTCGCGCGCGTTCGTCGGGGGTGAGCGAGATCTTGTCGGGGAAGAACGTCACATCCGACGACCACTGTCGGAGTAGAAACGCCTGGTGAAGTGACATCTCGCGAGCGTCGCCGCCGAGAACGCCGATCGGTTGGTCGCTGATCTCGTACGCATGGCAGTACGGGCAATGGAGCACGCTTTGCCCCCAAAGCTCCTGGATTCCTGGTATTTCCGGGAGTGAATCCCGTAGGCCGGTTGCAACCAGCACAGTGCGAGTTTCGAGCGTCGTGCCTCCCGACAGTTCGACGACAAAGCCGGGTTCGATACCGCGCCAGGAGATGTCGACTACGTCGTCGCGTTTGAATTCGACTCCGTACGTCTGTAATTCGCTGCGCCCGACGGCGAGCAACTCACCTGGCGCCATGCCGTCTCGCGAGAGGAAGCCGTGCATGTGTGCTGCCGGTGTGTTGCGCGGTTTGCCGGAATCGATGACGGCGACCGAGCGCCGAGCACGACCCAACACCAGGGCTGCACTGAGTCCGGCGGCGCCACCGCCGACGATCACGGCGTCGAGGATCTCTGTTTCAGTGTGTGTTCGCATGAGCACAGATTGCTCGCGGAGGAGGTTCGTCAGCAACTAATGTTGCCATTTCTGGGAATCGTCGTCAGACTCGGCACCATGAATGTCAACGGTCCGCACATCGATGCCGCCATCTCGCAGATCGGCGCGCGCCTCAAACGCATTCGTACACAGAGGAACGTCACGCTCACAGCGCTGTCCGAGTCCACCGGTATTTCGAAGAGCACCCTGTCGAGGCTCGAAGCGGGGGAGCGTCGACCCAGTCTGGAGTTGCTGCTTCCGATCGCGCTTGCCCACCAAGTGCCGTTGGACCAACTGGTTGCGGCACCACAGGTCGCCGATCCACGTATCCAGAGTGCGCCTCGAAGCGTCAGTGGGCGAACGGTATTGCCGCTGACTCGGCAACCCGGTGGGCTGCAGGCATTCAAGATGACCATCCCGGCAAGCCAGACGGACCCCGACCCGCAAGTGCACGACGGCTACGAATGGCTGTACGTCTTGTCGGGGAGGTTGCGGTTGGTGTTGGCCGATCACGACATCGTGATGGGTACGGGTGAAGCTGCTGAATTCGACACCCGAAACCCGCATTGGTTCGGTAGTGACGGCGGCGGCCCGGTCGAGGTACTGAGTCTGTTCGGCCCCCAAGGAGAACGCATCCACGTACGGGCCAAGCCTTCGCCGAAGTGATGGCCAGTCATACTTTCATTCGATGCTGCCGGAAGCGAAGAGGACAGTGAGGATCCGTGCGAATCGAAATTGACGACCTGAGTCGGGATGTGGTCCGTGCTCTACTGACCGAACATCTCGCCGACATGCATGCGACCTCGCCCGCGGACAGCGTTCACGCGCTGGACATCACAGGGCTGACGGATAGTTCCGTGACCATGTGGACGCTGTGGAGCGAAGGTGACGATCTACTCGGTTGTGTTGCACTCAAGGAACTGTCGTCGACCGGTGGCGAGATCAAGTCGATGCGAACCTCATCGGTAGCTCGAGGGCGTGGCGTGGGTACGCGACTTCTTCAACACGTCGTGGACGAGTCGAGACAACGAGGTTACCGGCAACTCGAATTGGAGACCGGCACACAGGACTTCTTCGATCCGGCACGCCGACTGTATGCGAGATTCGGGTTCGTCCCGTCTCCACCGTTCGGAAACTACCGCGAAGATCCGAACAGTGCATTCTTCGTTCTCACCCTGTGAGCAGCTCTCATTCGGTGAACATTCTGGCAGTTATTCGTCGTACTGCGCTCTCGGAGTTCATGATTGCGGTGTCGAGCACGAGCCGTTCCGTGGTCCACGGCTCGTAGTCTCGATCCAGGATTTCCTGCCACGTAGGTAGTACAAGATCCGGGATGTCGACGACTCGCCGTTCTGCGCGTCTGCGATGCTCGTCGGGATCCGAACAGATGACTTCGACACTGAGCAAGCGCGCCGAATTATGTTGTGCGGTAGCGGACCAGGCGTTTCGTGTCGCCTCGACTGGGTTGACGCATTCGACCACGACCGAGAGTCCCAGTCGCAATTGTTCGGCGGCGAGCGCGTACCCGGTGATGTATCCGGCGGTCCCGGATACATCAGCGATACCGCTGCGGATCAGCGACTGTTCGATGGTATCGATCCGCACGTAGGGGATCTTGTGATGCTGAGCAAGCGCCCGCGCGATCGTCGATTTGCCGGTGGCCGGCAAACCACCGATCACGACCAGTGCCGCGTCGGCCGACGGCGGGGGGTTGTGTCCGGCATCCACCATCCCCGCAATGTACGGGGCGTCGTCGATTCACATCGACTCGCCCCGTACTCCTCTCAGTTCGAGGTCGCGAACTCTCGTGCTTCGAACGCCAGGTCGTCGGCGGCGGATTCCATCCGTGCCGTCGCACGGTTGGGCGCTGTCAGCACGGCGACAATCGGAACTGCCAACGCCAGCAGGCCGAGAACGAAGACAGGGAAGAGGAATGAGAACACTTCGAGTCCCTGCGGCGCCGGGGCTGCCGCGTCGTGAACAACCTCGACTGCGGCCATTCCGGTGTAGTGCATACCGACGACGGCGATGCCCATGATGATTCCGGCGACAAAACGCAGAATCGTGGACTCGAGCACCATGGTGAACCACAGTGCAGCGGTTCCGGCGACGACTGCGATGAGAACCGACAATGCAACGAAGAGCAGGTCGTAGTGGATCTCACCCTGAAAGCGCAAGGCGCGCATGCCGGTGTAATGCATGATGTTCACGGCGAGACCGGTCACCACGCCGCCGATCAGAAGCCGCGTCCAGCGGAATTCGGTCCCGATGATCAGCAGACCGACAAAAACAGCACCTACTGAGATGATCGCGGAGATCACGGTCCATCCGAGGTTGTATCGAATGGGACTGCCGGGGACTGCGAAGCCGAGCATGGCGATGAAATGCATCAGCCAGATGGCGACACCACCGATCGACAGGGCAGCCATGGCTAGCCATCGCATGCGTGTGGCGGTTGTCGTCGCCGACGCTGAATGCCTGGTGCACGCCAGGCCGACTACCGACCCGACCACGGACACGACGTAGGCGAGCCCGAGCAGCCAGATTCCCATCGAGAAATGGTGCATTTCATCCGACATGCCAGTTCCTTTCGGCGACGATTCGCATCTGGTGATTCATCTAGACGACTGCTTCAGCTGCAAGTCGTTCGAGGGAGTACTCGGTGACGGCGATCAGCGCGCGTTTGGCCGATTCGCGGTTTCGGGCGTCGATCTCGATCATGGGAACGCGGTTGGGTAGCGCCAATGCCTGCCGGAGATCGCTCGCCGAATGAATTGGTGCGCCGTCGAAACGGTTGACCGCCACAATGAACGGGAGCCCTCGCGCCTCGAAGAAGTCGACTGCAGCGAAGCTGTCTTCCAGACGGCGCGTGTCGACCAGAATGACCGCACCGATCGCACCGGTGATCAAGTCGTCCCACATGAACCAGAAGCGGCGCTGTCCCGGGGTTCCGAACAGATAGAGGACCAGGTCGTCGGCGAGAGTGATGCGCCCGAAGTCCATCGCGACCGTCGTGGTGCTCTTGTCGGGAGTGGAACCGAGATTGTCGATACCGTCGCTGGCGTCGGTGACCATTGCCTCCGTGCGAAGGGGGACGATTTCGGAGACGGTCCCCACAAGCGTTGTCTTGCCAACACCGAAACCCCCGGCGATCACGATTTTTGTCGATTTCACGCGAGACGATGAGTCAGAGTGCCCGAAGTCCACTGAGGGTCCTTTCGATCAGTTCGCGTCGCTCGACTCGAGATGCGTCGCTTCGCAGAGTGGCATGTATTTCCAGTGATCCGGCTACTACGAGGTCGGCAACCAGTACCCGCACGACTCCGATCGGAACACCGAGGTGGGCAGCGATCTCGGCAATCGAGATCCGCTGCTCGCAGAGTGCGACGATCGATGCACGAATATCCTGCGGTGCAAGATTGTTCGAGACCACGTCCTCGATCGTCGCGATGATCGCTTCGAGCGGGAGGTCGATGGACGGCAGGGTCCGACCTTCGGTGAGCGCGTACGGCCGGACCAAGCTGGGTTCGGCGTCGTCGTACTCGGATTGATGGTGAGGCATCGAACTCAAATACCCTGCGACGTTCGCGGGGCAATGTCCATCGTGGTCCCGACGCGATCGACGAGAGTCGCCATTTCGTAACCGATCTGGCCGATGTCGCATCCGGCGACAGCGAGGGCGGCAAGGTAAGCGCCGCTACCGACGCCCATGAGAAGCAGGTAGCCGTTCTCCATCTCGACGACGGACTGCATGACGGCCCCACCGTCGAAGAGGCGTGACGCCCCCGCGGACAGGCTGGCGAGTCCGGAAGTGACAGCGGCCAATTGATCCGCCCGATCGAGCGGAAGGTGTGTGCTCGAGGCGGTCAACAACCCGTCGGCTGAGACGATGATCGCGTGACTCACACCCGGCACGTCTCGGGCAAAAGCCGAAACCAGCCAGTCGAGTGCGCGGGGAGTCTCTTGGGCTCCGACAGTGTTCACTGTTCTCCTTCATCGTTGTGCAACATCGTGGACGATTCGAAAGACTGTCCGCCATCGGGCTGATGGTCGGCGGCGCGCCGACGCCCTCGTTGTACTCCGGATTGGTAACTGCTCCAACCACGTTGGACGTCCGCCGGATTGGATGCATGGCGCTGTGTCGTACCGCCACCGCCGACGGCACCAGGAACCAGGCGGGCTCCGCGATCTCGAATGGGCAGACCGGAATCGGCGATCTTGGTGACCGGCATCTCGAACGAGGTCCGAGCGGCCAGCCAGCCTTGATCCGCGTCGGTGGTCCACGAACTGCCGGTGGAAGCCGCTGAAGTCTCCGCCGTCGGATCCACGAGCCACTCCGACACCATCCGGGCGAAAATCGGCATCGTGGTCGGAGCAGAGGGTACGCCGTTCGAGTTGCCGTCGCCCGCGCCGTCAGCCCTCGCCGATGCGCGAGCAGAGAGCCCGTCACGGGTGCGTGAGGAGAAGAATGCCGCAGTATTTGTCGGCGTCGGGGCTGAGAGCCGGTGCCGCGGCGGCGGGGTTGTCGACGGTTGTGGACCCACCGGGATCTCGGGACCCTGTGCCGGCGAGGCGAATTCCGGCGACGGAGTACGAACGGGAAGGGACGTCGATGTGCTTGTGCCCTCGGGATCGGGCAGAGGAGCGAAGGACGACACCGAGGTGGCGGGTGCAGCAGTGGTCGGAGTTGAAGTGCTGACTGCCGGTACTCCACTTGTGCCCGGAGTGCGACGTGGCAATCCCGAAGGCGCTGTTGCCGTAGGAGTGGATTGCGGTGTGATCGGGGCGAACGTCTCGGTCCGATCGGTACTGTTACCGGGCGTTCGACGCGGGAGATCAGCGAAACTTCTGGTCGCAGGCCGCGGGGGTGCGGATTCGGTCGGGACGGGCTGTGACCATGACGGTGCAGGCGGTGTGGGAGGGGGAGTCCGATCGAGCGTGGGAACGGGTCCGGTTCGCGGCGTGCGGATCTCGGGTCCCCGAGACGAATCGAGTATCGACGTCGGTAGGAGCACCGTTGCGGTGATGCCGCTGTGCGTCGATGACGTTGCCGTCGGGCGCAGGCGCACAGAGATGTTGTAGCGACGGCTGATTCGGCTCACGACGAACAAACCCATGCGACGCGCCGTATCCGCGCTCATCTCGCCGCCGGCGGCGAGGCGCTCGTTGGCATCGAGGATATCGGCAGGCGACATGCCGATACCGAGATCTGCGATCTCGACGATCATGGAGCCGTCGATAGTGCGGGCAGCGTTGATGGAGACGGTGGTCTCCGGTGGGGAGTACCGCAGAGAATTGTCGAGCAGCTCAGCGATGAGGTGAACGACGTCCGGGGCAGCATGACCGGTGACGACTCCGGGCGGGATCTGCCCGAGTTCGACGCGTCGATACTCCTCGACTCCTGATACCGCGGCGCGAAGGGTATCGCCGAGAGCGACGGGGGCGGTCCTGGCGCGGCGTACATCGGTTCCGGCGAGAACCAGCAAGTTGTCGCCGTTTCGACGCATTCTCGCGGCGATGTGGTCGAGCCGGAACAGATTCTCGAGGCGACGCGGGTCGTCTTCGTCCTGCTCCAACTGTTCGATCAAACCGAGTTGCTGGTCGACGAGGGACTTATTGCGCCTCGACAGCGTTTCGAACATGTCGTTGACCTGGCGCCGCAGGGTGGCCTGCTCGCCGGCAAGCGTGATGGCCTGACCGTGCATGTCGTCCACCGCACGCGCAAGCTCGCCGATTTCCTCGTGGGTGCGGATCGGGACACGGGCGAAGTCGAGTTCGTCGGTACTGGCACCTGCGCGAATTCGTTCGATCGCGTCGGGGAGTCCGCGTCGTGCGGCCTGCAATGCGGCAAATCGCAACCGGCGGATCGGATCGATGAGCGATCGGCTGATGACGAGGGCGATGGCCAGTGCCAGCAGGACCGCGCCGAGCACGATTGCAGTGTCACGGAGTGCTGCGGTTCGTGCTGCATTGGATTCGGCGGTGACGGTGTCGCCGAACTCGGTGACGGTGGTGTCGGTCAGGCTGTTGTACTGGTCGTTTCCGGATTTCAGATCGGCGCCGACGCGGCTCCCCAGAGGAGAGGTCGACGGAGTTGATCCGAGGGCGTTGATCCGGTTCTGAGCAGAGTTGCTGAGGGTCTGGACGGTGTCGTTACTCCCGTCGATGGCCAGAATGTTGTTCAGAGCGACCAGTTCGGCACCGGCAGTACTGACCATCGACGTACGAGCTTGCTGGTCCGGATCACCGGAGCCGAAGAGGATTCGTTGTTCGGCCAGCGCTCGTCGCGCTTCCCAGAGTGCGGAGAGTCGACCACCTTGTTCGCGCAGGACAGGGCGTTGAGAATGCTCGACGACGCTGGTGAAGGTGCTCGAGAGTGCGCGCGAGACTTCGCCGACCCGCGAAACCAAGCGTGCGGGAGCCACCGCGCCGGCGGCGATCTCCTCGGTGATGGAACGGCTCTCGGCGAGCGCCGAAGTCACTTGGTCGTTGAGGTCGCCGTCGGACTGGAACGCGCGCGCGGCGTCTACCAGTTGGTCCATTGCGTCCGAAGCTGCTTGTGTTGCCGGGCCGGTGTCAGTGCGTGCCGATGCGGCTTCGGCGAGTTCGTACAGTGCGGATTCGAGGTTGATCGCCGCGGGCACTGCGAGGGCACGCTCGGACGAGGAACTCAGCTGTGCGGCTTCTTCGAGTTCTGTCTGAACTCGAAGTGCGCCGAGGACGACGGCGACGATCATCGGCAATGCGAGAACGGCGATGACCTTCCATCCCAGGCGCCATTCGCCGATCGACCACCAAGAGGTTGTCGTGTGTGAATCGTGTTTCATGCGGAACATGGCCCCTTCACGTCAACCCCCCGTGGGTCATTGCCCGAACCCCTTCGATCCGGTTTGACCAGAAGGGGTAGTTAGCTGAACGGTAACAGACTGTTCGCTGGCTCGCTACATCCCAGTTGGCTTCATGGATCGCCGATGACTATATCCGGATTGTAAGGCCAGGTGAAAGGGTAAACGGACAAGTGCGGCGAATGGGATAGCCGGGTTGTTCGATTCGGTAACTCGTCGACTCGTTGATATGCGGCGCGCGGGAATCTCCGGAGGGATCTGACTCAGGACCTGACATCGAAGACACGTCCGAACGAGTCGCACTCGCATGTCAGACTGTGGAAACCGCACCGATGACCGAATCGAACCTTGGAGCCATAGTGGGTGGACCTGCTCGCGACGCGTTGCGCGCGATCGCCGAACTGCTCGCCCCTGACAGCACTGTCGTCATCGACCGTGTCACTCTCGCGATCGACTATCCGGAACGGTATGTCGAAGTACAGAACGAGCTGTACTCACAGACGCTCGAGAAGCCGCACCCGGAATTGGGGTGGTTTGCTCTCGTCGACGCGTTGCACGACCGAAAACTCCTGGTCTGGGTGGACTGGAACGAGGACGCTGCCGAGGTTCTCGGTCAGCTGAGAGCGCTCGCTTCGGCGCCGACAGGATCGTGGGAGTGGGCGCAGAGTCTTGCCATGACCTTCGATCGAGCTGCCGGACTCGAATCGCTTCTCGCTCGAGTCGGCGACAACATCACCGAGACGGGCGTTTCACTTGCCTGGCTCGACAGCGACAGCGATACGTTTCTCATCGCGCTCGTCCCGAGTGTTCACGGTGCAACACTCGTCGAACTCGCGCTGGCAGCCGGGCACTGCGTGCGCGTGTTCTAGAGTCTCAGCGTTTGCCGAGCAGGCGGCGCAATCCTTCGATTCGATCGCTCAGTCTGGGCGGCGTGCGCTCGGGATCCATCAGTGCATTTTCAGCGAGCACGTGGTCTTCGCCGTCGACTGTATTCCGGTCGAATTCGCGCAGACTGCGAGCGTCGGAGGTCGAGAGAGCGCGAACCGTCGACAACAGTGACTGCTCACCCAACGCGTCGTCGACTTCTTCCTCGGTGACGTCGAGGTGCTCGCTGAGTAGCCGGCGCCTCAATCCGATGATCGAGGCGCGCAACTCGACATCTGCGTCGTCGTCGGATTCGACGGCGATGTCGCACTCGGTGTCGAAGCCCATCGAACGGTTGTTGAGGTTCGACGACCCGATTCGCAGGAGGCGATCGTCCATCACGAGGACCTTGGCATGCACGTAAATTGGTGCGCCGGAAGAGGTCACGGGATAGAACGCACCGAACCGGTCGTGGATATCGGCCGACCACAGCAAATGCAGCAGGTCGTGGCGTGCCCCGTCCATCGCCTTTTGTTCGAGCCATCCATCGGCATTGCGCGGAATGACCAGAACGATCTCCGGCCCGTCGGCCTCACGTAGACGCGCGGCAATCGCCTCGGCCAGCGTGCGTGAGGCGAGGTACTGGCTTTCGATGTACAGCGTGTGTTCTGCCCCGGCGATGGCCGCGAGATAGAGCGCCTCGATCTCGCGTACCTCTGTGCGTTCGCCGAGTTCCGGCAGCGTTCTGGCGATGGCCACGTCGACGACGCGCAAGGTAGGAGCCAAATTGACCGGCCACGGCGTCGCAGTGCTCTGGACCGGTGGGAGGTCCTCTCCGGTTGCGGATTTCCAGCGTGCCCGCGCTAATTCGCCGATGGCCGCGGCAGCATTGCCGTCGACCGCCGTGGTTGCGTCATGCCAAGGGCCGTAACGTCTTCCGCTCGGTGTGATCCGGTAGTCGTTGCGGTCGACGTGATCCGAGGTGTCCCAGCGGTCCACCGTCATGTCGATGCCGCCGCAGAATGCCAGAGCGTCGTCGATGACGATGATTTTCTGATGGTGCGCCGCACCAACCGGGTGGGCACCGTCGATCTCGAACCGAAGGCGCTCGTCGGTCAGCCAGTTGGACACGAAGACGGGAGTCATGCCGCGCCCAATTGCGGTGAACGCGCCGATGTTCCATTTGAGTACGAGGATTTCGAGGTCGGGTTTCTCGCGGACCAGCCAGCGGAGGAACATTCCCAATCGGTTGGGGCCGTCGAGCGTCTGCTTGCCTGGTTCGAGTTTGATGCGCGTGTCGAAGTCCCAGCCGATCAACATGATTCGCTTCTCGGCTTGCAGCATTGCGGACTTCGCATGATGAAAGTAGTCAGCGGCGTCGACGATGCAGGCAAGATTGTCGGCCGGTTCGATGCGCCAGCAGGTTTCGCCCGGAATCAGTATTCTGTTCATTCGCCGATTCCCAGGTACGCGGTCAGTTCGCGCGCCGCCGCTTGGCCGGCGCGGTTGGCTCCGATCGTCGACGACGACGGTCCGTATCCCACCAGGTGTACGCGAGGGTCGGCTTCGACCTGCGTGGCGAGGCGCCCGGTCATCGGGATTCCGCCACCCGGTCCGCGCAGGTGCAACGGCGCCAGGTGATCGAGTGAGCTACGAAAACCGGTGCACCACAAGATGACATCGGCGTCGACGACGGTACCGTCGGCCCACTTCACGCCGTTCGGAAGGATTTCGGAGAACATCGGCAGACGATTCATCACACCGCGCTCTCGCGCTGCCTGGATGGCAGGCGTCACGGGGAGGCCGGTCACCGAGACAACGGATCCCGGTGGCAGGCCGCGTCGTACACGATCTTCGACCATGGCAACCGCAGCGCGGCCGATGTCCGGCGTGAACGGCTCGTCGCGGAACTCGGGTTCGCGCCGCGTCACCCAGGTAGTGGTCGTGACGCGTGAGATCTCGTCGAGCAGTTGGACGGCCGAGATACCGCCGCCGACCACCACAACATGTTTGCCTTCGAACTCCGCAGCGGTTCGATAGTCCTTCGTATGGAGTTGTCGGCCACGGAAGGACTCGGCCCCGCGATAGTGGGGGATGAAGGGGCGCTCCCAGGTTCCCGTCGCGTTGATCAAGCCTCGCGCCGCGAACACTCCCTGGTCGGTTTCGATTCGCAGTCGCTCTTCCCTCGGACACACCACCCGTGTGTGTACCGGGCGGTGGACGGGAAGTTCGAATTGCTTTTCGTACAGTTCGAAGTAATGGGGGACCGCCACCGATGCAGGCACTTGTTCGGCGTCTGTACCGGTGGTTTCCGCGAAGGACATTCCCGGGAGGTCGTGCACACCGTTGACGGTGCTCAGTGTCAGGCTCGGCCATCGGAACTGCCACGCTCCGCCCGGACCGGACGCATGATCGAGCACCACGAACCCCGATTCGGGTTCGATTCCGAACTTGCGCAGGTAGTACGCGGCGGAGAGTCCGGCCTGTCCCGCACCGATCACCACCACGTCAACCGGGTGTGGTTGCTGTGCGGCAAGGTCGTCTGTACTCATCGGTAATCTAACCTCCTGATGTACAGAACTTAGCTGCAGAGAAGTATGCGGACGGTAGCGGCGCCTCGGAACTCCCGTGTGTCGAGCCTTCCAGAAACGAAAGTGAGCGGACATGATCGGGTTCTCCCGTGACGGCAACGTCGTGACCATCGAGTTGCAGCGTCACGAGCGTCGTAATGCGCTCAGCGCCGAACTCTGCATCGCAATACGGGACGCGATGAACGCGGCAGTCGCCGAGCATGCGCACGTTGTCGTCATCACCGGTGAGGGATCGGCGTTCTGTGCAGGCGCGGACCTGTCCGGCGACGTCTACATGGAGGGCTTCACCGACCGCTTGTTCGAAATGCTCCGGTCGATCGACACGGCGCCCATCCCCGTCATTGCCGCTGTCAACGGTCCGGCCATCGGCGCCGGTACCCAGTTGGCCATCGCGTCGGATCTGCGCGTCGTGGCACCGACCGCTCGCTTCGGAATCCCCGCGGCCACTCTCGGAGTCTCGGTGGACAAGTGGACCATGCGTCGGCTCGCGTCGCTGGTCGGCGGCGGTCCGGCGCGTACCATTCTGCTCGGCATCGAACAGATCGGCGCCGAGGAAGCCTTCACTCGCGGTCTCGCCAACAAGCTGGGAACCCTCGACGACGCTCAGGAATGGGCGCACCGCATCGCCAATCTCGCACCGCTGTCGTTGCGGCACATGAAGATGGTTCTCAACGACGACGGCACCATGGAGGAACAGTCTCCCGAGCAACTCGACGCCCTCCACGCCGCCTGGCTCAGCGAGGACGTCCAGGAAGCCCGCGCCGCCCGCATCGAGAACCGCCCTCCCGTATTCAAGGGAAAGTAAAGCTCGTTGCAGGGAAAACAGGCACCAGGCACGCGGGACAGATAGTGGCTACGCTCGTCTGAATGAAGAAGACGACGGTTCTCGGAGTTGCGGCTGTTGCCGCGGCGACAGGGTGGGTGGCGCGAGCCGCATGGGGAATCCCGACGCAGATCGGGGCGTCGCGAAACACAGTGCAACCGTACGCGGCGATGTCCCCGCGATACCGGGATCGCCAGTTCCACAACTCGGAGCCCAGCAGCACTCTGGTTCCGGGCACCGATGCCGGGATGTTCAAGTCGATGGCTACACGGGGGTCGACGGGTCGGCCGCGTCAGCCGATTCCGTTGGCCACTCCGCTGGCGCCGTCGGTAGCGGGTGACGCGGCCGTGACGTGGTACGGCCATTCGAGTGTTCTCGTCGAGGTCGACGGCTACCGCGTTCTCGCCGATCCGGTGTGGAGCGAACGCGTATCACCCTCGGCCACAGTAGGTCCCGCACGTATGCATCCCACTCCCGTGGCCTTGGCTGATCTACCGACGGTAGATGCGATAGTCATCTCGCATGATCATTACGACCACCTCGACATGGCGACGGTCAAGATTCTGACTCGCACCCAGACCGCTCCGTTTGTCGTTCCGATCGGTATCGGGGCTCACCTGCGGCACTGGAAGGTGCCCGAGAACCGGATCGTGGAATTGGACTGGGACGAGTCGACAAAAATCGACGACCTGGTCCTCACGTGCACCGAGGCTCGTCACTTCTCCGGTCGTGGCCTCGTCCGGAACACGACGCAGTGGGCGTCGTGGGTATTCGCCGGTCCGAAACACCGGGTGTTCTTCGGCGGAGACAGCGGATACACATCACGTTTCGAACAGTTGGGTGAAACCTATGGGCCTTTCGATCTGACGCTTCTCCCCGTGGGCGCGTACGACGTTCGGTGGCCGGACATTCACATGAATCCGGAAGAGGCAGTGCAGACGCACATCGACCTCAACAAGGGCGACGGTTCGCGCGGTGTATTCGTCCCGATTCACTGGGCGACGTTCAACCTCGCGTTTCATTCGTGGTCGGAGCCGATCATTCGCCTCAACGAGTCGGCCGCAGAGGCAGGCACGACCGTGTCGGTTCCGATGCCGGGCGGCAGGATCGACGCGTTGTCACCCACACCTCCGTCGAAGTGGTGGATACCGCTGGGATGAGCGAGGCAGGCCGAGAGACAGATAGGGAAGGCCGGGGTCTTTGAGGTCACCGGTACCTCCCCGCCAGTCAGGTATGAAAGCAGTCGGTTTAGCTGGAGGTTTCGTGCGATATCGGCAGTGGACGCTTCCGAAAGCAGATTCAAACTTGCGATACTTGCCTCTAAGCACAGCAAACGTCCATTGTTCGGGTCGAGTCCCCCCTTTCGGCTGGCTTAGCCCAAGAGTTCTCGTTTTGTCTGTTGGATTCGCTTCGTGGCACAGATGGAACTGGCCGTCGGTTTCCCATTCGCGGTCGCCAGTATGATTGAAGCTCGGGCACTGTAAGAAGTCCGCGCTGGTACGCTCCCATGTGTGGAGAATCAACCTCGCTGGCTGATCTGTTCAATTAACCGTAATGAGGAGTCGCTCGTTATTCTGATTTCAGGTACGCGCACATGCTCATCGCGCAGGTGAGGGGTGCTTGGGCGCTGTCGATGGAGGAAAGTTATGGCCAGTGACCAAGATTTCGACGTGCGCCAAAATCGAATTATTGAAATTCTACGAGACCGCAACCCCAGGCTCGCAGGTGTCTATCGGATGGCGTTAGGGGCGCTTTGCTCAGAGGTTGAATTAGATTGCGAACCTGCCCGGATTTCGGTTGTTTGCCATTGTATGCGTGAGTTGATGAACGGTCTCCCCGTGATACTGGCTGAGACTTCCATTCCGCGGCCGAACCCGTCGTCGTCCTCTTTAACGAAAGGTCTCCCGAGGTTACTTGCCGATCACCCTGACGTCGACCTGGGTGCGGACCAGGACATAGTGCCTGTGCCAAAAGCAGTGGCTCAAGCTTTTGATCGACTCATTACTGCGGTAGTTCAAGAAGAGGGTCGAAACAGGAGCAACGCATCGGCTCTTGTGACTGGAATAATGAAGGATAAGCACCCCGCTGTGAATCAGTGGCTAGAGGCCTATCAGTTCTTCTTAGGCTGGACGCACATCGACCGGAATCATGAGAGTGAAAGGAAACTCCCAGACGACGCACGGATTCTCGCCGTCATGAAGATTGTTGAAGATATTATCGAGGTTCGTACGACGGTATTTTTCGAAAATTTGCGCTCGTTAGAGGAACTACTCACCCAAATTAACGCACCAGTCGAGGGAGACATGTGATGGAGGCGTTTCAGATTCCGACGGATGAACAAGTCAAAGAAGTTTTGCGGAAGATTCCGACCCTCCAATTGAGGCGTGCATTCTTCGAAAAACTCAGAAATACGGAGTGGGTCGAACCCTTGGCGAAGGAAGGTGCCTTCAAGAATCCTCCTGAGCCCGAGCAGGCCGAAGACGGTCTTATTCGGGACGTATATTGGCCAGAAATCGGCTATCTTATGCGGGTAGCGCCGGAGGAACCCGAAGCGGTTGTCAAGGTATTGCTGACTTTTGGTGCGACCAAGAACGCTTGGGTTAAGCGAGGTGTTTTCTCAATTGGTGCATCTCTTCCAGCGTATCAGGCGGCGCGTCTTGAACCGCTGATCAGGAAATGGCAACCTAGTGGATTTGGTTGGAGAACTGACCCGAGAGACCTAATCGCTTTCGCTGTGAATTTGATTCAGGGCGAGCAGTATGCAGTTGGCAAATGGTTCGCCGCTCTGATATTCAAGCCTTCTAAGGTGAGAGGCCGCCGTGAGGTGAGCTTTGTCATTGAGGACTATTGGTACGAGCAAGGACTACCGGAGTTGGTCGAGGTTCTCGAAGATGACGGGCTCGAGCTCGTCTTGCCTTGGCTGATCGCATACGAGCGTCGCATTGGTCACCTAAGAAAGGGCAGGGACGTAACGTACATCTCCAGGGAGTCCCTGCGCAGCCGCGGAGGTATCCACGACGGCGTTGAACAGGTGTTGATCGACGCCGTTCGAGATTTGGCGATCAAGGCGATGTCGATCGATGCGTCGGGCGCGAAACTGGTGCTACTAAATAGCAACATGATTCTTGCCCGAAAAATTGCACTGTTTTCGCTGAGCGAAGCAATCCGGCAGGTCGGCAACATTGAACATTTGCAAGGAAATCTCTTAGCGGCAGGACGTGAACTCCTATTTGACGAGAAATCGAGTGATGACTCGTGCCGGATTGATTACGCAGAGCTCGCGCGCGCTGTGGCTGATGTGTCGCCGGAATCCCTTGAACCGCTTACTCAATTTATCGAAATCGGCCCCCGGGACGACGACGATCACCTCCGAGAGTGGATAGGCAAGGACGGCGCTGACGACGCGGTGATCGATGAACGGATTCGGGAGTACGAGGACCGTTGGAAGCATCAGTGGCTGTCGGCGATCGGCGTCGGAGCGCTACCGGCGCAATTGCAGACCAAACTATCCGAACTGGATTCAAACTTTGGAGTCATCGAAGCACCGCGAGAACCTACCATGCGGATTACTACCTGGACCGGGCCTAATAGTCCGATTGATCAGGATGAGATGGCAGCGATGACCCCCTCAGAGTTGGTGTCCCACCTTGAGAGCTGGCACGACAAAGGGGACGGGTGGGGGCCAGCCCCTTCCCACGAGGGGCAGGGGCGCGCGTTAACCGCACTCACTGCAACAAATCCAAAGGCGGTTGCGGGTGCCGGCAATCTTGTTGAACGGCTGCGTCCGGTCTATCTAAGAGCGGTCCTGAGGGGCTGGGAGGCGGCACTCAAAGCGGATTTACAACCGGACTGGGCCCAGGTCATCGAATTGATAGCGGGCGTCCTGGAACACGATATTGAGTCGTCATTCCCTCGGGAGGGTGCTCGAGGTGATGATGACGACGACTTTCGGTGGGCCAAGCAAGCGGCAGTTGGTCTTCTGGAAGAAGTAGTCAAGGGCCGGGCCTCGTTGACGGTACCTGACAAAGTGATGGCCAAATTTGCCGAATTGCTGATTTCATCGGCGGCCGACGAGATGGCGTGGGACGAGTACATTCGGTCCGGAGTAGATAGCGGGATGGACCCACTTACGATCTCGCTTAACTGGCAATGGCCGATCAGGATTCGCGGCCTTATCTACCTGATGACGCATGGCAAAGATACTGAGTGGTATGACGCCGCACGATCTGCCCTAGAAACCGAACTAGTGCGCGTGGACTTACGTGGCGCGTCACGGGCGGTAATTGGAGAGGGCTTGGGACGTTTGCTCTCGGTTGACAGAGAGTGGTTGACGCCGAGAATCGCGGACTTATTCGGCTCAGATACCGGGCTTTCAGTCGAACAGCAGATCGCACTTACGACTGCGATGGCAGTGCATCACTACCACTCGACGCTGTTTGAGTTGTTGGGTCCAGCGATGATCGGAGCGATTCGGTCTGAAGACCCGCTTGTTGTCGGTTGGCAAACCCAGTCCGATCCGCTCCAGCGAATCGGTGAGTGGGTCATAAGTTCCATCATTCACGGGCATTTGAGCACGGATGATCCCGTTGCCAGTGAGTTTCTCTCTGTGGTACCAGCGAAGGTCCGTGGTGATGCCTTCGGTCAGATTGCCTGGGCCTTTATGCACGCAGAAACGGTTGACGATCAGATTCGTGATCGGTTTGCGGATCTGTGGGATACACGTGTCGAGCACGTCCGGAATCATTCGGAGGACCAAGATGAACTCAGCGGCTTCCAGTGGTTTGTGAAAAGCAACAAATTCGCTACGGAGTGGTGGCTTCCGCGTCTGAAGGAGGCAGCAGCGCTGAACCCACATCTAAACACCGAGCGTTACACCATCGGTAAGGAGCTTGCAGCGTCCTCTGGCATTGATCCTCGCCAGGCATTTGAAGTTCTTAAACTCCTGTTAGAGGGGCGAGATGAAGCTGACTTGGTTGCCTATGACTTGACGTTGAATGCGGTCCCGGCCGTTATCGCACGGGCGATCGCGTCAGGTGACGACGGCTTGAAACATGATGCTTACTCATATATGAACGCGTTGGGGGAGAAGGGACATCTCTCATTGGCTTCGGACGTTCGTGAAATCCTTGACTTAGGACTCAGCAACAGTGACGCGAACGAGTGACCGGATCATGCCGGATAGACAACCGCGCAGATGCGGGACAGGATCGAAACGAGGTAATGCACTATCCGACTACCAAGGATTGTGCGCGTTGGACGATTCGGACGTAAACGTCGGTTTCGCTGGCGGTCACCTTGTCTGGGCGTTCGAATAGGACCAGCGGGTTGCGCAACTGATCTCGCTCGTAGTGCATCCACAGACTCGCGGCTTGGGCGCGGCAGACAATCTGGTTGCTGGTTTCGAGGATTGGGCGACTCGCGCGGGGACCCGCGCGAGTCGTTTGTCTTCGGGATCCGACCGCCACATCTCTTACCGCTTCTACCAACGTCTGCGATACGAGGACACTGGGAGACGATTCGAAAGGCGACTGGTCGAGCCCGACGCTTAAGTCGCACATTTCCCAAATCGTTGGGCTTCGCGGCCGCAACATTGGGTATGTGATCTTCGGGTAGCAGCCGTTGCCACACGCGTCTGCCCCTGATTAGTTGCTCCGGGTGCGTAATCTTTGACCATGGCTCACGAGCACACCAGTTCAGAAGAGACAGCAGTGGCGGTTGCCCCTGAGCGATTGCCGGATGACGTCGACGTCGCCCGCGGTTTGACCGCCGATCAGGTTGCGGCCCGGATCGCGTCGGGGCAAACCAACGACGTGCCGGATCGGGCGTCTCGCTCGGTCAAGGACATCATTCGCGGCAACGTCTTCACTCGCATCAACGCGATCCTGACCGTGTTGTTGGTGATCGTGCTCGCGACGGGTTCGATCATCGACGGCATGTTCGGACTGCTGATCATCGCGAACAGCGGTATCGGCATCATCCAGGAGATCCGCGCCAAGCGCACGCTGGACGCTCTGGCCATCGTGAGTCAGGCCAAGCCCATGGTCAGGCGTGACGGCGTCGCCGTGGCGATGGCGCCCAAAGATGTTGTGCTCGACGATATTATCGAACTCGGATCCGGTGACCAGATAGTCGTCGACGGTGAGGTGGTCAGTTCGGCTGCACTCGAGGTCGACGAATCGCTGCTCACCGGTGAAGCCGATCCGGTTCACAAGGCGAGTGGCCAGCAAGTGTTGTCGGGCAGTTTTGTTGCCGCGGGCAGCGGTGCATACCGCGCCACCAAGGTCGGCGGCGATGCATACGCGGCCAAGCTGGCCGAAGAGGCGAGCAAGTTCACCCTCGTGCATTCCGAACTGCGCAGCGGCATCGACAAGATCCTGAAGTTCATCACCTACCTGATGATTCCGGCGGGTGCGCTGATCATCTTCAATCAGCTCTTCACGATCGGCCTGCCGATCCGACCGGCACTCAACGGCATGGTGGCAGCTCTGGTTCCGATGGTTCCCGAAGGCCTTGTGCTCATGACGTCCATTGCATTTGCGGTCGGTGTGATCCGGTTGGGCAAGCGCCAGTGCCTCGTTCAGGAGTTGCCGGCGATCGAGGGTCTGGCTCGTGTCGACGTGGTGTGCGCGGACAAGACCGGAACGCTGACCGAGAACGGTATGCGGCTGTCCGAGGTCGACGTCGCACCGGGTGGATCGGGGGAGACTGCGGTCAAGTCCGCGTTGAGCGCGATGGCCGCGTCCGACCCTCGCCCCAACGCGAGTGTCCTGGCGATTCGCGAGTCTCTCTCCGACGACTCCGGGTGGGGCGAAGCGACAGCGGTGGCGCCGTTCTCCTCGGCGAAGAAGTGGAGCGGCCAGTCGTACGGTAGTAACGGCAACTGGGTACTCGGTGCCCCGGACGTGCTGCTCGATCCCGACTCGGAAATGGCCCGCAAGGCCGAGGAAGTGGGATCGAGCGGACTTCGTGTCCTCATGCTCGGCAGCAGCGACCTCCCCGTCGACGACGCCGACGCACCGGGCACCGTCACCCCCGAAGCTCTGGTCGTGCTCGAGCAGAAAGTGCGCCCGGACGCCCAGGAGACGTTGGAGTACTTCGCCAGCCAGAAGGTCGCGGTCAAGGTCATTTCCGGCGACAACGCGGTTTCCGTCGGTGCCGTTGCCGGTTCCCTCGGGCTCGAGGGTGGTGACCGTCCCATCGACGCGCGGGATCTTCCCAGCGATCAGGAAAAGCTGGCGGACACTCTCGACGGAGCAACGACGTTCGGTCGAGTACGACCGGATCAGAAGCGGGAAATGGTCGCTGCCTTGCAGTCTCGCGGACATACCGTCGCGATGACCGGTGACGGCGTCAACGACGTGCTCGCCCTCAAGGACGCCGACATCGGAGTCTCGATGGGTTCGGGCAGTCCGGCGACCCGAGCCGTGGCCCAGATCGTGCTGCTGGACAACAAGTTCGCGACGCTCCCGTACGTCGTCGCGGAAGGCCGCCGAGTGATCGGCAACATCGAGCGTGTGTCGAATCTGTTCCTGACCAAGACCGTCTACTCGGTGGTGCTTGCGTTCCTGATCGGCATCACCGGCGTCCTGTCCCAGGTCTTCGACTTCGAACCGCTGCCGTACCCGTTCCTGCCCCGCCACGTCACGATTGCAGCGTGGTTCACGATCGGTATCCCGGCCTTCATCTTGTCTCTGGCACCCAACAACGAGCGCGCGCGAACCGGTTTCGTCTCGCGCGTGATGCGTCTGGCGTTGCCGTCGGGCCTGATCATCGGCATCACCACGTTCATCTCCTACGTATTGGCTTACCAAGGCCCGGACCAGACGGAAACCCAGAAGATCCAGGCCGGAACCAGTGCGCTCATCACGTTGATCATGATCGCCGTGTGGGTTCTGGCCGTCGTGGCTCGGCCGTACGTCTGGTGGAAGCTCGTTCTGATCGGCGGGTCGGTGGCCGGATACCTCATCCTGTTCGCGCTGCCGTTCACCCGTGAGTTCTTCAAACTGGATCCGAGCAACGTCGCTGCGACGACGCTCGCGATCACCCTCGGCGCGATCGGCGTTGTACTCGTGGAACTCTCGTGGTGGATCAGCGCACGCCTGCACGGGGAGAAACGAAAGATGTTCGCGACACCCGACGACCTGCCCGGCGAGCATCACCATGCCCACAGTGAGTGAGTAGTTTCAGCGCCTGAACATCTGCACCCAGGCAATGCGATCGCCGCCGCGCTTCTTGGCTCGGTACATCGCATTGTCTGCGTGCTCGATCAGTTCGTTGACAGCTCGATCCGGTAAGTCCGTCTCGGGACTCAGATAGACGCTGACGCCGGTACTGGCGGACACAGGATAGGGATCGGAGTCGGACGAGACCGCCGAATGTATCTCGGTGGCGACCTGCTCGATGTCTCCTCGATCGACTCCGCGCAGGACGACGAACTCGTCTCCACCGATTCGAGCCACCACCGCATCGGGGCCGGCGGCAGCGATGAGGCGGTCGGCGACAGCGGTCAACGCGTCGTCGCCCGCGACGTGCCCGTGCGTGTCGTTGAGGTTTTTGAACGAGTCGACGTCGATGAGTAGTGCGATCAGAGCCTGCGTTCGATCACTGCGCAGCAGATGCTGTGCCTCGTCCTGGAGTCCGCGGCGATTGAGTGTCGCGGTGAGGTAGTCCCGGTGGGCGTTGCGTGCGTCGTCGGTCAGGCGCAGCCAGACGATCTGCAGAATCCATGCGGTGGAGAAAACCACACCGGCAACCATCAGATAGAGATTCACGACCACCCAGGCGTCGTTGACCGGCTCGGACATCGCCATGGCAGCGAGCGTCGTGCAGACAGCAAGAGCCCAACCGATGTGGCTGATGGCAACGCGAGGGCTGTGAACTATCGCCGCATAGAAGCCGATCATGATGAACAAGATGCAGCCGATGGTTCCGACGAAAGCGGTGCGTACGGCGAAGAAGAGAGTGACGGCGAGCCACAGGTCGGCCCAGACGACAAAGGCCACGGATTGTCGCCAAGTTGGCCACGATTCGTTACGCGCCCAGCGGTAGCCCGCATAGGCGCCACTGATAGTTCCGAGGGCAAAGATCGACCGCGCCAGGGCGGTGTCGGAACCGAAGCGGCTCAACTGCATGGTCGCCGCGATCAGCGCGAAGAGAAAACACCACACCGCGACTAATTTGCGTCCGGGAACGGTCAGCCCGCGAGTGTCGAGGAATCGGGGGAGCCAGGTGTAATCGGTGCGATCCGACCACCACCGGGACAGCAGTTCACGCGTGGGGTAGGGGTCGCTCCCCGTCCCGCGCAGTCCTGCATTCAAACCGGGCACCTGTCGATGTCGATGGGTGGTCAATCAGCTATTGGCGGGTTAACGCTACCTCGAGTTGCGCACGGCTCGAACGCACGGACCTGCTTTCTGGCGCAGAGGCCGTCGACCTGTGAGAATCGAAGGGCGCGGAGGAACGATTCCGCCGAAGGATGTGCGTCAGCACCGGGAGAGGACACGGACATGGGTTTCTTGGACAACGTCAAGGGATTGGTCGAAAAGGGCCAGGAGCTCGCAGCGGAGAACTCCGACAAGGTTCACGACGCTATCGACAAGGTCGCCGACATCGCCGACGACAAGACCGGCAACAAGTACGGCGATCAGATCGACAAGGCAGCTGAGGCCGCCAAGAAGGCTGTTCCCGAAAAGCAGTAATACCGGATTCGGCATACCGTTTTTCGGTAGCACCGTTGCTCAGGGGCCCGTCACCGAAAAGGTTGCGGGCTTCTGTGCGTCCGCTAGGTGAACTCCCAGGGTCGGCGGGCAGAATGAACGCGTGAACTTCACCTGGATTCTGCTGGTCGTCATTGCCGCCATCGCAGTCACCGGGCTGTCCAATCGACGAAACCTGCAGGCTCCGCTGGTTTTGGTGACGGTAGGTTCGGTCGCATCCTTCATACCCGGTATGCCGCGGCCGGAACTCGATCCCCACGTCATTCTCGGTGTGGTCCTGCCGCCGCTTCTCTACTCGGCCGCTCTGAAATTCTCGGTGGCGACCTTCAAACGCAACTTGGCCCCGATCTTGCGCCTCGGCGTCGGAATGGTGTTGGTGACGGCGTTCGTGGTTGCCTTCTTCTCCGAATGGATGGTGCCCGAGTTCACGATCGGCGCCGCCCTGGTGCTCGGGGCCGTGATCGCGCCGACCGACGCCGTCAGCGCGGTGGCGGTCGGTCAGAAGCTCGGGCTCCCGAAACGGGTGATCGCCATCCTGACGGGCGAGGGGCTCGTCAACGACGCCACCGCGCTCACGCTCTTCACCGTCGCCGTCGCAGCAGTGACCGGAACGCGAATTGCCACCGATTCGCCCCTGTTGTTCTTCGCGTACGAAGTGATCGGCGGCGTTGTCGTCGGCTTGGTGCTCGCGTTTGTCGTCAAGTTCGTTCGTGCCCGCATGTACGACTCTCCACTGGAAACCGGCTTGGGGTTGGTGCTTCCGTTCGCTGCCTACCTGGCCGCCGAAGAACTACACGCGTCCGGTGTTCTGGCCGTTGTGGTCGCTGGTCTGGTGATCGGGCACTATTCGACGGACGCGTCGATCATGACGCGATTGCAGGAGCGCTCGGTGTGGTCGAGCCTGGACACTCTTCTCGAGATGTTCGTCTTCGCGTACATGGGGCTCCAGCTGAGCTTCGTGATCGACGATGTTGTCGCCGACGGACTTCCGGTGCTTCACGTGTTCGCGTACGGTCTCGCAGTCCTGGCCGTTGTCATCGTGATTCGGCCGGTGTGGCTGTTCCTGAGCTACTCGCGTGTGCGATTCGGTGTAACCCTGCGCCGTGATCGCGAGAATCAACTGACGTGGAAACAGAATCTGGTGGTCTCGTGGGCGGGAATGCGCGGCGTCGTCACTCTTGCTGCGGCCGGCGGTATCCCGTTTGCACTCTCGTCCGGCGAGCCGTTCCCCGGACGCGGCGTCATCCAGGCGATCGCGTTCATCGTCGCGGTCGGGACATTGCTCATCCAGGGATCTACCTTGCCGTTCATGATCCGTCGCCTCGACGTCGCGGATCCTTACGAGCAGTTGCGCACGCAGGAACAGATGGAGTTGGCCCGCAACATTTCTCGCAAGGCGGGAGAGAAGGCGTTGGCAGACGCGGCCGCGCACCCTCCGCCGGGGATCGACGGGAAGGAACTGCAGGCGATCGTCGAACGCGTACGACGCTCGATGCAGGCGAGGCTTCAACTCCAGGAGGTCGACGAGGACGCCGATCGCGAGGCCGCCTTGTGGAATGCGGGAGCTCTGTTCGACAAGTTCCGGCATCAGTCACTGCGCTCGCAACGAGTTGCGCTGATCGCCGCACGTGACGACGGAGATCTCGACGACGAGGTATTGCGTACCGTATTGGAAGGACTCGACATCGAAGAGGCCGCAGCAGAGGAACGTGTCAGGCGTCGCCGAGCAGGTAGCGGTGCGGGCAAATAGAGGGGAACACTGCGTATGACTGTTCGGAGTTCGAGGGTTCGCGCAGTCTGGGGAGTCGTGGTGGCGAGCGCACTTCTCGTGAGCGTCGGCTGCGGATCGGATGCCTCGCCGGATGTCTCCGTCACCGACACCTCGACCACGACAACCCCGTCGGTCGAGAGCAGTGCGCAACGTGGCGTCGTGTTCGACAGTGAACCCTTCACCAGCACAGCCGAAGTGGCGGCGTCCGGAGCAAGCGCGGTGAAAATCCTGTACGGCTCCACCTCCGGTATCGACGGCCGAGAGACTCAGGTGTCGGGAACGGTGTTCACGCCGCCTGGAACTCCGCCGGAGGGCGGTTGGCCGATCGTCTCCATCGGCCATGGCACGACGGGTATTTCGGACGACTGCGCGCCGTCGGCCTCGCCGACCCTGTTCGGCACGATCGGCCTGGTCGCGCCGTTCCTCGACTCGGGATACGTGGTCGCTGTCTCCGACTTCGAGGGCCTCGGCACTCCGGACCCGCATCCTTACCTGCAACCGGACACCGCGGCGTTCAACGTCATCGACGCGGTTCGAGCGGCGCGCAACGTCGTTCCGGACACCTCGACTCGTTGGGCAACTCTGGGGCTGTCCCAAGGCGGGCAGGCATCCTGGGCAGCAGCCGAGGAAGCCGACACCTACGGCGACGGACTCGAATTCGTCGGTGCAGCAAACCTGTCCCCGGCAGCGGACATTTCGCCGATCATCTCGAGTGATTCCGAGGTGAATCTGTCACTGCCTCAGCAACTGCTGCTGCCCTATGTACTCGAAGGGCTGTCCCTCACCCATCCGGACCTCGAACGAACCGACTACGTGCGCGGCGCATTCGAGCAGAACTACGACCTGCTCACCTCGTGCCTGACCGCTCGGGCGACGGAGAAGTTGGGTCTGGTCGGAAAGGTGACGCCCGCCGACACGCGGCCGGCCACCGCCGAGGATGCGGACCGAATTCACGCGTGGCTCAGCGACGTTGCTCTTCCCCGTCAACGCGCGAGCGGTCCGATGTACGTAGTCGTCGGTACCAACGACAACCTGATCCGTCCGGAATGGACCGAGGCGGCAGTCGAACGCGCCTGCGCCGACGGTGACGTCATCGAATTCCAGGCGCGACCGGGTGAAGGTCATGCGGACGGCGCCGCTGTGCCGGGAGCTGTCGCGTGGGTGAAGGATCGATTTGCAGGTGTTCCGGCACCGAACACCTGCGGGTCGTGAATCGATGACGGCCTCGGCACGAATCCGCGCTCTTGCACTGGCATTGCCGGAGGCGACCGAGCGGGTCAGCCACGGTGAATCGTCGTGGTTCGTGCGCAAAGCGCCGCAGTTCGTCACCATGGCAGATCACCACCACGACGATCGCCTCGCGATCTGGGCCGCGGCCCCACCTGGGGCGCAGGCAGATTGGGTCAGTCGCGATCCGACGAGGTTCTTCGTCCCCCCGTACGTGGGTGGCCGGGGATGGATCGGTGTGTACCTCGACGTTCCGAGTGCCGACGAGACCGAGGACGAGAAATTCTGGAACGACGTAGCCGACGTCGTCGAAGATGCGTACCGCACGGTGGCTCCGAAAACACTGATCCGGAAACTGGACGAGGATTCGCGTTGAGTCCGGCCGTGGTCGCGCTTCTCAGCGTGCTGATTCTCGCAGTGGCCGGGGCACTGACAGCGGTGTGGATGCGCACCAGACGTGAGGTGACCACCCCGACCGAGCGTGCCGTCCATGCCGCGCTCCATACGGCTTCACTTGCCGCGCGGCCACTTCGGCGTGGACTCGACAAGAATTCGGCCGCCGAGGCGGCGCCTCACCTACGCGAGCTGACCGGCGGTTCCGGTCTGGGCCTCGCAGACGCGTCGGGAAATCTGCTGGCGTGGGACGGCCGTCACGAAGCGTTGTCCGATCAATTCCACGACGCCGCCATTCGCGCGATCGAAGGCGAACGCCGGGTGCTCGTCACCCACTCGGACCTGGTGCGCGGACCGAGCGATCACCATGTGCGAGCGCTGATCGCTCAGCCCCTGCTGATCGAGGACATCGGCGTGGTCGGCGTGCTGGGAATCGTCACCAGCGAAGACCCGTGGCCTGGAATGCTCGGAGCGGTCACCGAGGTGGCTCGATACGCCTGCAGCCAGATCGAACTCGCCGACCTCGACGCGTCCAGAGCCCTGTTGGATCGCGCCGAAGTGCGTGCCCTCCGCGCGCAGATCAGTCCCCATTTCATCTACAACGCGCTCAACACGGTCGCGTCGTTCGTTCGAACCGACCCAGCCCGGGCCAGAGAACTGATCCTCGAGTTCGCGGACTTCACCCGCTACTCGTTCCGATCTGCGGGTGAGTTCACCCTGCTTGCCGACGAGCTACGCAACATCGATCGTTACCTGACCCTCGAACGCGCGCGATTCGGGGAGGCGCTGAACGTCCGCCTTCAGATAGCACCCGAAGTGCTCAACGTGGTTCTTCCCTTCCTGGCTCTCCAGCCGCTGGTCGAGAACGCGGTTCGTCACGGCATTTCGAGTAAGCCGGAGGGCGGGACCGTGAGCATCGTGGCCGCGGACGAGGGACCTGACTGCATCATCAGCGTCGAGGACGACGGTGTGGGGATGGACCCTGAACTACTGCGTTCCGGCTCACTTGACGCCATCGAGTCGGGATCGGGACGACCCAGCGCACGCGAAGCTGCTCACGTCGGTTTGGCCAACGTCGACGACAGACTTCGTGCCGCGTTCGGCAACGACTACGGACTCGTGGTGGAGACAGCGCCGGGTGCCGGTACGAAGGTCAGCATGCGTGTTCCCAAGTTCAAGCAGGGTATTCACGTCTGATTCTCGCCTTCGATGATCAGGCTGAAACCGTCGTGGGAACATGGACCTGTTGTGAACGAGACTGACACTGATGCCCAGCTGACCGTCCTTGCCGTCGACGACGAGAAACCAGCCCTCGACGAGCTGGCCTTCTTGCTGCGCGCCGAGGACTCGGTGGCGCACGTTCACACGGCATCGGATGCGACGACTGCGTTGCGGATACTGCGCGGTGGAAGCATCGATGCAGTATTTCTCGACATCAACATGCCCGGACTCGACGGTCTCGAACTGGCAGGCATCCTCTCCAATTTCGCGACGCCACCACCCGTGGTGTTCGTGACAGCGCATGACGATCGAGCGGTTGATGCCTTCGACCTCGGTGCCGTCGACTACCTACTCAAACCGCTCCGCGAGGAGCGTCTCGCTCAGGCCGTTCAACGGATCGTGGGGTTGGCCGGGCGCACCAAGAGCGAGAACAAGCCCGAAGCTGCGTCCGCCGACGAGGTGATCCCGGTGGAACTGGGTGGCGTCACGACGCTCGTTCAACGTTCCTCGGTGGAGTGGGTGGAAGCCGACGGGGACTACGCACGTTTGCACACCGCTGGGAAGTCGCACCTGGTGCGCATCCCGATCTCGACACTCGAATCACGCTGGGCCGACGCGGGCTTTCTGCGCGTGCACCGCTCCTACCTGGTGTCTCTGGCGCTGGTCACCGGCATCCGCACAGTAGGCAGCGGATTGGTGGTCTGTCTGCGCCCACACGGAGACAAGCCTCCCGTCGAGCTTCCGGTCAGCCGCAGACACACCCGTGAACTCAAGGATCGACTGGTTCGTGCGCCCAAGCAGAGCTGGTTGTCACGGTGACGTCGCAGTCCGATCCTCCGCAGCGTGAGCGCGTTGTGTTGGCGCAACGTAGTGGCGCACGGATCGTCCGTACGCGGGTGGAGGTGCAGGAACAGACCGAAGTCGGCGACGCCATGATCCGCGGTCTCGTTCGCGCGCAGTTGGGGCTGGCGATTCGCCTTGCCGTCGTCGCAGCCGGGCTCCTGTGTGCAGTACCGCTTCTGACGCATCTCTTCCCGACACTGTCGGAGGTCGCAGTCCTGGGCATCCGGTTGCCGTGGCTCGTGATGGGCGGCGCCGTGTATCCCTTGCTGTTGACCACAGGCTGGGTGTTCGTGCGTCGTGCGGAGCGAAACGAGCAGGACTTCAACGACATCGTGGACGACTGAGCGCGGCGCTGTGGGAGGACAACCTATCCCGGTGCTGACGGTGCTCGGCATCGTTGCGGCGGCCGTGGCAACCGTGGCTATCGGAATCTACGGCGTTCGGCTCGCTCGTACCACCTCGGACTTTCTCGTCGCGTCCAGAACCGTCAGCGCGCGGTGGAATGCGACGGCCATCTCCGGTGAGTACCTCTCCGCTGCTTCGTTTCTCGGCGTGGCCGGGCTGGTCGCGAAATACGGCGCCGACGCCCTCTGGTATCCCATCGGATTCACCGCCGGATACCTCGCCCTGCTGCTGTTCGTCGCAGCACCGCTTCGGCGTTCCGGTGCATATACCGTCCCCGATTTCGCCGAATTCCGTCTCGGCTCACCGCGATTGCGCAAGCTCGCAATGCTCGTCGTCGCGATGGTGTGCATCCTGTATCTGATTCCACAGTTCCAAGGCGCGGGACTGACGCTCAACATTCTGCTCGGGGTTCCCAGCTGGATCGGCGGGGTCGCGGTCGGGGTCATCGTCATCGCCAACGTCGTCGGCGGCGGGATGCGATCGATCACCTTCGTTCAGGCCTTCCAGTACTGGCTGAAACTGACTGCCGTCGCGATTCCCGCTGTGGCACTGACCTTCTACTTCTTCGGCGATCATCACGACGTCGGCGCGTCGATGCCGCCGACGGTCACCACTGCGACGACCGTCGACATCACCACCGACGTCGTCGTCCAGGTATCGGAGCCGGTGACGGTCAGCGGCGGCACAGTCGACGGGCGAGTGGTCGAAGGAACCGTGACACTGGGCCCGGGGCAGCACACCCTCGGTGAAGGCATGTCCATGGTTCTCGACGCGGGAGCCGCGGTTCCCGTCGTCGCCGGAGCGCCCGCGCAGAACTCGGATTGGATCACCCCGGGTTGGGGTTTCGGTGGGCCGCACCCGATGTATCAGGTGTACTCGCTGATGCTCGCGACCTTCCTCGGAACGCTCGGCCTGCCTCACGTTCTCGTCCGGTTCTACACCAACCCCGACGGCCGGGCCGCTCGTCTGACCTCGCTTGCAGTTGTCGGTCTGGTCAGCGTGTTCTACCTGTTTCCGACCCTCCTCGGCGTCTTCGCTCGCCTGTACGTTCCGCAACTTCTGATCACGGGCACCTCCGACGCCGCGGTGTTGCTGCTGCCGGGTTCGGTGTTCTCGGGGTGGGGCGGACAACTGCTGGCAGCCCTCGTCGCGTCAGGTGCCATTGCCGCCTTCTTGTCGACGTCGTCCGGATTGCTCGTCAGCATCGCGGGCGTCGTCAGTACCGATGTTCTCCGCGGACGAGTTCGAGACTTCCGTATTGCAGCGCTCCTGGCCGGGCTCGTTCCGCTCGTGCTGTCGCTGGCGGTGGTGTCGGTCGACCTCTCGAGAACCGTCGGGTTGGTGTTCGCGGTCGCCGCGTCGACGCTCTGCCCACTGCTCGTGTTGGGTATCTGGTGGCGCGGTCTGACTGCCGTCGGCGCGGGGGCGGGGATGGTGGTCGGTGGATGTGTTGCGGGCACTGCCGCCACTGTCGCCGTCCTGGGTGGTTTGTCGGAGGACGTCCTCGGTGGCTGGCCGGCAGCCATTTTCGCGTTCCCGGCCGCGGTGAGCGTGCCGCTGGCGTTCCTCACGATGATCGTCGTGAGCAAGGTGTCGTCGAAGCAGATACCGGCAGATATTGCGCGAATCTTCACGCGGATGCACGCCCCGGAACGGCTCGGAATGGGCTCCGATCGCGAAGACGATCTCCGCCAACCCTGACTTTCACCGCCCGAACCCTCTGCCGTTGGTCGCGCCTGCCTGACCGTTCGGCGCAGCGCGCGACTGCTCACCGTGTGACTGGCGCCACAGCATCTTCATGTGACTCCGATCTCACTAACGTCTGTGCGTAGTTCACTTCACACGCGAGGCGAGGAGCCGGCAGTGTCCACAGCAGAAATCAGTGAGGGGTCGCCGCAAGAGCGACGTACCCCGGATGCCCAGGCATTCATAGACATGCAAGCGAGTCCCGAATTCCAGGAACTCCGAACGCGTCTGCGCAAGTTCGTTTTCCCCATCACTGCATTCTTCCTGCTCTGGTATGCGGTGTACGTCGTCCTGGCTACCTATGCCCACGACTTCATGGCCACCAAGGTCCTCGGCAACATCAATCTCGGCATCATCCTCGGCCTCGGGCAGTTCGTCACGACCTTCGCCATCACCGCGTGGTACGTGAAGTTCGCCGGTCGTGAGCTCGATCCCCGCTCCGCCGCCATCCGTGAAGAACTGGAAGGTCCCGCACAGTGATCACCACACTCGCCGCGTCCGGAACGGACGTAGGAAACCCCGCCTTCAACATCGCGATCTTCCTCGCGTTTGTCGTCGTGACCATGACGCTGGTCATCCGCGCCAGCCGGACCACCAAGAAGGCATCCGACTTCTACACCGGCGGTGGGCAGTTCACCGGCCCGCAGAACGGGTTCGCCATCGCCGGCGACTATCTCTCGGCGGCATCGTTCCTCGGTATCGCAGGTGCGATCGCCGTGTACGGCTACGACGGATTCCTGTACTCCATCGGATTCCTTGTCGCCTGGTTGGTTGCATTGCTCCTGGTCGCCGAATTGCTCAGGAACACCGGCAGATTCACGATGGCCGACGTCCTGAGCTTCAGGCTCAAGCAGCGTCCGGTGCGCATGGCGGCAGCCCTGTCCACCCTGGCCGTTTCCCTCTTCTACCTTCTTGCCCAGATGGCCGGCGCCGGCGGACTTGTCGCCCTGCTGCTCAACATCGACGGCAAGGTGGGACAGTCGATCGTCGTCGCGATCGTGGGTGTGCTGATGATCGTGTACGTCTTGGTCGGCGGCATGAAGGGCACCACCTACGTACAGATGGTCAAGGCAGTTCTGCTGGTTGCCGGAGCCGGAATCATGTTCGTACTCGTTCTGTGGGCAGTGCGCGGCAACTTCTCTCAGTTGCTCGCCAATGCGCAGGACATGGTCAACAGTTCCACCACCAAGGGTGTGCAGGGACGAGACATCCTCGGACCCGGTGCCAAGTACGGTCTTTCCGGAATGACGAAGCTCGACTTCATCTCTCTCGGAATCGCTTTGGTGCTCGGCACTGCGGGCCTGCCGCACGTGCTGATGCGCTTCTACACGGTGCCCACTGCCAAGGAAGCTCGCCGCTCGGTGACCTGGGCGATCGCGCTGATCGGTGCCTTCTACCTCTTCACATTGGTTCTCGGCTACGGCGCGGCCAGCATGGTCGGACCGGACAAGATCTTGGCAGCACCCGGTAAAGAGAACGCGGCCGCTCCGTTGCTCGCCTTCGAGCTCGGTGGCACCATCTTCCTCGGCATCATCTCCGCGGTGGCGTTCGCGACCATCCTCGCCGTCGTTGCCGGTCTCGCGATCACTGCTTCGGCGTCGTTCGCTCACGACATCTACGCCAGTGTCATCAAGCGCGGCAACGCAACCGAGGAGCAGCAGGTTCGAGTTTCTCGAATCACCGTCGTGGTCATCGGACTCGTCTCCATCGTTCTCGGCATCATGGCGATGGGGCAGAACATCGCCTTCCTGGTGGCCCTCGCCTTTGCAGTGGCGGCCTCGGCGAACCTGCCCACCTTGCTGTACTCGCTGTTCTGGAAGAAGTTCAACACCACCGGTGCGCTCTTCAGCATCTACGGCGGTTTGGTCAGCTGCTTGACGCTGATCGTGTTCTCCCCGGCAGTGTCGGGCAAGCCGTCGTCGATGTTCCCGAACTCCGACTTCGCCTGGTTCCCGCTCTCGAACCCCGGCATCGTCTCGATTCCGCTGGCATTCGTCCTCGGCATCGTCGGTACGTACATCGGACGCAACAAGATCGAAGATCCGGCAAAGCAGGCGGAGATGGAAGTTCGCTCCCTCACCGGCGTCGGCGTCGAAAAGGCTGTCAGCCACTAAGAGGGGCAAAGCCCCGTGCGTCTTTCTGGTACCTCTGGTTACGGAAAAGGCGCACGGGGCTTATTGTTCTGCCATGGCAAAGCTCACAGTGAAAATCGACGTTCCGCTTCCTCCTCAAGAAGTGTGGGACAAGGCCTCCGATCTCAGCGGCTACGAAAACTGGCTCGTGGTTCACGACGGATGGCGCAGTGAACTTCCCGAGCAATTGGGTGTCGGCACCGAGATCAGCTCGGTCGTGACCGTGAAAGGCCTGCGCAACCGCGTTCGGTGGACCATCAAGAAGTACGACGTCCCGAAGGCGATCTCGCTCAAGGGAGACGGCAAGGGCGGGGTCAAGCTCGGTCTCGAACTCGACGTGAAGGCAAAGGGTGACGGATCGGAACTCGCGCTGACAGTCGAGTTGGGCGGCGCGCCGTTGTTCGGCCCGATCGGTTCGAGTGTGGCGCGGGCGCTCAAAGGCGATGTGGAGAAGTCACTAGCCCAGTTTGTCCAGATCTACACCTAGTTTGTAGAGATTTCCACATGGAGCTACTTCACCGCTAACATGAGTTAGGATTCTTTTCGGCGGGATAAACCGGGCATCAGTTGGTTATTGATTCGGGTCCCGCCGGAAAGGATTCGATCAATGTCGTCTCGTCATGGGTACGGCGCACCACCTGCGTCCATGCCTCGATCCGTGCAGGTTCTGATCGGACTCTTGGCGGTAGTTGCAGTCGGTGGAACCGCAGCATTTGCCGTGACGTTCAAAAGCGTCAGCGACAAGGGAGAACTCGGTGCGGGCGCCGCTGCAGCTGCGACGGCAACCAACTGTGACAACCCGGAAACCGTGACCGTGGCGGCCGATCCGTCGATCGCCTCGGGACTCGAAGCTGTCGCCGCTGCCATCCCCGCCGCGGATCTCGGATGCAGCTCGCTCAGCGTGACGCCGCAAGATCCCGTGCTCACCGTCGCGGCGATCGCCGACGGTACGGCGCCCGCACTGTGGATCCCTGATTCGAGCGAATGGCTGGACAAGGTTTCGGCGAGCGGGCAGGAGATTCGCCGGATCAGCAACTCGGTCGCCTCCACCCCGGTTGTCGCCGTCTCGGCGCCGGGTGCCGAGGCACCCGGCGCATGGACGGATGTCCTCGGCGCTCCATCGCTGCACATCGGCGATCCCCTGACCAGTGCCGTCTCCAGCGCGCCGATCGTGGCGGCCTTTGCCGAGACCCAGTCGCGGGGCGGGGACCTCACATCCATCTCGGCAGCCCTGGTCCCGGTGGCGCAAGCGCAGTACGGAAATCTGAAGGAAACCGGTTCGACCGGGCGCATCCAAACCGTGGACGCGTCCGGCGGAACCGCGGTGACTACCGAGCAGACCTTCGAGGCTTATCTCGCCGCACATGCGGACAGTCGACTCACCGCGTCGGTACCGTCGTCCGGTTCGGTCTTCATGGACTACCCGATGGCAAGTGTGGGTGCAGACTCGTCGGCGGCGGACGACGCCGGCAAACTGCTGGCGGCAGCGCTGGCATCGGACACCGGGCGTTCCGTACTTGCCGGCCTCGGGTTCCGCGGCGCGGATCAGGCTCCACCGGTAGCCGGTGGAGTGGGAAAGGTTGGCTCGCTGGTGCCGTCCGATCCGTCCGTGGTCACCAAAGCGCTTGCGCGATACGAGATTCTGTCCAGGCCTTCCCGCGCGCTGGCAGTTGTCGACGTCTCGGGGTCTATGGACTACATGCAGGACGGGGTCACTCGAATGGCCGCGACGGCGCAGGCCGGTGACATCGCGATCCGAATGTTTCCTGCCAACGCACAATTGGGTCTCTGGGCGTTCTCCGTAGACCTCGGTGACGGGACGGACTACCGCGAACTCGAACCTGTCGCCCGTATGGATGCAACTGAAGGTGACACGGATCATCGGAGCAAACTGCTGTCTCGGATCGACAACCTCTCTTCGATCGTCGGCGGCGGAACAGGTTTGTACGACAGCGTTCTCGCCGCGTATCGGTCCATGCAACAGTCCTACGATCCGGCCTCGATCAATTCGGTGATTCTGCTTACCGACGGTGCCAACGACGATCCGTCGGGTATCGCCCTGCAGGAACTTCTCGACACCCTGACTCGCGAGCAGGACCCGACGCGGCCGGTACCGATCATCACCATCGGTGTCACCGATGATGCCGATACCGATGTGCTCGAGCAGATTTCGACTCTCACCGGCGGTAACAGTCACTTCGCTCCGACACCGGCAGACATCCCGAAGGTCTTCGTCGGCGCGATCAGTGGGCGCGCCGGCTGAACTACTCGAGAACGGGTGCGTCGGCGCTGTCGGTGATCCATTCGGTTGCGAGCTTCTCGAGGGTTCCGTCGGCGTAGAGCGCATCGACTGCCGCGGAGACGCACTCGGTCAGCGGACTGTTCTTCTCGAGCACCAAACCGAAGAATTCGGTGACAGCGTTGGGCCGCGGAAACTGACCCACGATGACCGACCCGGGCAGTTCGTTCTCGGTGATGTGGAATCCGGTCGGGATGTCGACGACCAATGCGTCGATCTCGCCCGCGGCCAGCGCAGCTTTCGCGTCGTCCGTGGTCGCGAACTCGCGTGGCGCAGTGGTCGGAACAATCGTGTCGGTGATCGCCGCGAGGCTGGTGGAACCGGTCTGAGCGCCCAAACGGTAGCCGGCCAGATCCGCAAGATTCTTTGCACCGGCGGCCTTGCTTCCGCGTGAGGCGATCACCGACTGCGCCACTGCGTAATACGGCGAGCTGAAGTCGACGTTCGCGCGGCGATCCCCGGAAATCGTGAACTGATTGACGTCGAAGTCGAAATCCTTGGGGCCTGGTTTCAATGCGTCGTTGAAGGCGACAGTAGTGAAGCGAACCTGGTCGGTGTTGTACCCGAGCTTGTCGACGACCGCCCGGGCCACCGCACCCTCGAGGCCTTTGCCGTTCGACGGATCGTTGTCGACGAACCACGGCGCGTACGCCGGTGAGTCAGTGGCGATGGTCAGAACACCGTCTTCGAGGGTGGTCCCGCTCTGGAGTCCGCACTTGTCCACTGCGGTCGTCGAGGGAAGTTTGGTGAACGCCTCGGGAACCGTGGTGGTGGTATCTGCTGCCGCAGGCGCCTCCGGCTGCGACGAACACGAGCCCAACAAGATCGAGGAAGCGAAGATCGCGGTCCCGGCAACTGCGCGTCGTGTCATAGGCACTAGGTCATCTTGCCTGTTTGTCCGGTCTGGACGTGACGGGGGTCTCGTGTGAGCGGAGTTCACGCAGCTGAGCGTCGCAGCGCAAGGCGCTCCGACGGTGTCGTCCCACCCCAGACTCCGTGCGGTTCAGCGGTCTCGAGTGCAAAGGTCAGGCAGTCCCGAATGACCGGGCAGCGGAAGCACACCTGCTTCGCGGAACTCTCCCGTGCAGCCCGATTGCGTCCGCGCTCTTCACCCGGCGAATAGAACACCGCCGGGTCCACTGTTTTACAGGTGGCGAACATCCGCCAGTTGTTGTCCACCAACGGCTCCACGGAACTGCGAACTGTCATCGTGGTCTCCTCTCCCATCGAGAATCCAGTCTTGCCCGTGGCCTGGCACAGCGGCAGGTTTCCGATCCATCAGATTTCTACTGCCAGACGCAGCGCTATCCAGACACAGCGCTATCCAGCACAATGAGGAAATGGCAACGACGGATCGGGGTCAGATCACTCTCGACGGCACAACCGTGTCCGTGACCAATCTGGGCAAGATCCTCTACCCCGAGAGCGGCACCACGAAGGCCGAAGTCATCGACTACTACACCCGTATCGCCGCAGTCATGCTTCCACATGTCGTCGGTAGACCGGGCACTCGTAAGCGTTGGCCCAATGGTGTGGACGGTCAGTCCTTCTTCGAGAAGAACCTAGCCTCGTCTGCCCCGCAGTGGCTTACGCGTGCTTCGCTGCAACATTCTGATCGCGTCGTCACTTACCCGATTTTCGATTCCGTTGCATCCCTGGCGTGGCTGGGGCAACAGGCGGCACTCGAATTACACGTTCCCCAATGGCGATTCGACGGTTCCGAGCGTGGTCCGGCGACACGACTGGTATTCGATCTCGACCCGGGCGAAGGTGTCGGATTGACCGAGTGCGCCGAGGTGGCGAGGTCGATTCGAGATCTGGTCGCAACTCTGGGGTGGACGGCCTATCCGGTAACCAGTGGTAGCAAGGGAATCCACCTCTACGTTCCACTGGATCGAGCCTTGGACGGCAGTGGTGCGTCGACTGTCGCCAAGCAGATCGCCACCGGGCTCGAGAAGCTTCACCCGGATCTCGTCACCGCGACGATGGCGCGAAATGTCCGGGCAGGCAAGATCTTCGTTGACTGGAGTCAGAACAACGCAGCCAAGACCACCATTGCGCCGTATTCGATGCGCGGTCGCGATCAACCCTATGTTGCCGCGCCGCGCAGTTGGGACGAACTCGACGATCCGAAACTGCGCCACCTGCTGTTCGACGAGGTTCTGGAGCGCGTCGAATCCGACGGTGATCTGCTGGGCGATCTGGATCCGCCGGTCTCGGCGGCTGTAGCCGATACGTTGACGCACTATCGCAACAAGAGGTCGGCCGACCGGACACCGGAGCCGATCCCTGCTGCGGTGACCATAGAGACAGCGGGCAATACCTTTGTGATTCAAGAACATCACGCCAGACGATTGCATTACGACGTTCGCCTCGAGCGGGATGGTGTGCTCGTGTCCTGGGCAGTCCCGAAGGGTGTGCCGACCAGTGCCGGAGAAAATCGGTTGGCCGTGCACACCGAAGATCATCCGCTCGAATACGCCACGTTCTCGGGCACGATTCCGAAGGGGGAGTACGGCGGCGGTTCGATGACGATCTGGGATTCCGGGACATACGAGACCGAGAAGTGGCGTGAAGACGAGGTGATCGTGCGCTTGAGTGGGGAGCGGGTGCAGGGACGCTTCGCGCTGATCCGGACAAAGGGTGATCAGTGGTTGATGCATCTGATGAAGGATCAGAACGCGAGTTTCGGAACGGAGTTTCCCAAGAATCTCGAGCCGATGCTTGCCACCGCTGGAACGCTCGAAGGTCTCGACCCGCAGGAGTGGGCCTTCGAAGGAAAGTGGGACGGGATTCGAGTGATTCTCGAATCTCATTCGGGCACAATGTCGCTTCGCAGTCGCGCGGGTAACGACAAGACCCGGGACTATCCAGCCCTTGCCGGGTTGGCCGAGGTGCTGGACGGTCATGACGTGGTTCTCGACGGTGAGGTGGTGGCGTACAACGACGCGGGAGTTACAGATTTCGGCCTCCTCCAGCGAGGTGGGGAACCGGTGTTCCTGGCCTTCGATCTTCTGTACCTCGACGGAGTGTCTTTGCTGCGGAAGTCCTATTCGGATCGCCGCACCGTGTTGAATGCGTTGGCGGGCAAGGTCGGTGAGCTCGAGGTACCACCGCAGATCGAGGGCACGGCGGAGAACGCCTTGGAGGTGAGTGCCGATGCCGGGTGGGAAGGGATTGTCGCCAAACGTCGTGCATCGGTCTACCTTCCAGGGCGGCGGGGGTCGAGTTGGATCAAGGTGAAGAACTGGCGCACCCAAGAGGTGGTGATCGGTGGGTGGCGCACCGGGCAGGGCAATCGAGCGCAGGGGATCGGGGCGCTGCTCATGGGAATTCCGGGTGAGGACGGATTGACCTACGTGGGGCGCGTCGGTACCGGCTTCAGCGATCGTGATTTGGAGTCACTGCTTGCGGTGTTGGAACCGTTGCGTCAGAAGGAAAGTCCGTTCGAGGAGGAACTTCCAGCAGATGACCGCAAGGGTGCGGTGTGGGTGAGGCCTGAACTCGTCGGTGAGGCGCGGTTCATGGATTGGACGGCGACCGGACGCCTTCGCCACCCGAGTTGGCGGGGTCTGCGGGAGGACAAGAAGCCGGGCGATGTCACAGGGCGAGAATAGGTTGCGTCGACGATTGCCCGGCTAGGTCTGATCCAGCATCGTGAGATAGGCATCGAGCTGAGCCGCGCCGGCGAGAAGGTTGCGACTGCGTGTGGTCAGCCGGTCTTGCCAGGATTCGAGGAACGCTGCCAATGAGTCCGCTCCGCCGGCCTCGCGCAGCGAATCGAGAAACTGGGCGACTTGCGACAGTCGGTAGCCGCCGCGCCGCAGCTGCCGCGCGATCTCGGCGTCGCGCACACACTCCGGACCGTATTCGCGATAACCCGTTGCTCGTTCGCGCTCGGGGTGCAGGATGCCGTGCTCTTCCCACGTGCGCAGTGTCGCCGGGTGAACGCCGAGACGGCGCGCGAGCTCACCCACCGTCAGCGCTGGACCGTGGACCAGTGCCGGTGCCATGGTGGACAGAGTCCCCAGCGTTGCGGCTACCTCGGTGCGTGTTCCTCGCTCGGCGAGCAGTGTCACGTGTGCACTGTCGATCAGGCGGTAGGCGGACTCGGTGTCGCCCTGGTTGGTCGCACGCATGATTTCCGTGGCCCGCTGGTGGCCGTGACCGCCGCGCAATGCGAGGAAAGTTCGCAGGGCCTGCGCGTGCACTGGGGTGTATCGCCGGTAGCCGGCGTTGCTGCGATCGGTCGGAGGAAGTACGCCGGCGTCGTCGTAATTGCGGATCGCCTGTGCGGACAACCCGTGTTCACGGGCAAGGTCGATGGGCCGCACTGATCACCTCCGATTGAGGCTTTTCACGGTATACCCCAGGTAATTGTTGTAAAAGTTTCACTCGAATCTTCAACGATACTGTCGAAGGCAGTCCACCTTCGAAAGGGATGATCATGTCCACTGCCCCAGCGCTGAGTGAGTTCGGCCGCCAACTCGAAGACGCGGCAAGTCTTGGTCGTGCCGTCGACGAAGTGCTCGCAGCACGAACCGAGGTGCCGGCTCTGCTCGCTCTCGGCGAGCCGACTCATGGGATCAAGGCTTTTCCGTTGCTGCGCAACGAACTTCTCGGCCAACTGGTCGAACGAGGATATCGGTCGATCGTGCTCGAAACAGATGCCTTTGCGGCATTGCTTGTCGACGGCTACGTGAACGGGGGAGAGGCGGACATCGAGAAGGTGCTCGCCACAGGCTTCAGCCACGGATTCGGTGCGGTACCGGGTAACCGCGAACTCGTCGAATGGCTACGCGAGTACAACGACGGTCGCGCTCCGGCTGACCGAGTTCGCTTCTACGGCTTCGACGCTCCGGTGGAGTACTCCGGTGCACCGAGCCCGCGCCGCGCACTGTCTGCGGCAGATGACTTCCTGCCCGCCGCGTTGCGGCCACAATCTCTCGACGACGCCGACCTCTTCCTGGGGCAGGACGCCGACTGGACCAACCCGGCGGCGATGTTCGATCCGGCTGCGTCCGTCGGCAACTCCGATCATGCTCGCGCCCTGCGCATCATTGCGGACGACCTCGGCAGCGTCCTTCGGCGCGCCGCACCAGTGCTGCGACCCGCCGACTCTGCCGGGTACGACCTGGCCCTTGCACATTCACGCACCGCTCTGGGGCTCTTGCGGTATCACTCCGCGATGGCGAGTTCCGCTCCTGATCGCATTGGAACACTGCTCAGTCTGCGTGCCGAGATGATGGCCGAGAACCTGCTGGCGGTCATCGCCCAGGAGCAGCGACGCGGGCCGAGCCTGCTGTTCGCACACAATGCCCATCTCTTGCGAATGCCGTCCGACATGCCGGTCAACGGCAACGTGGTCAGTTGGGGGAGCGCCGGCTCACTTGTCGGACTTGTCCTCGGGGAGCGTTACGTATTTTTGGCAACCGACGCCAACCCCGACAGTGATCCGGGCACTCTGCAGGGAGCGTTGGCCGATGCGACCGGTCGGCGTGCCCTGTTCTCGACTCCGGCCCTGCGAGCCGCGCTCGGCCCGTCGATCACCGCGGGAGAAGCGATCCTGCCAGGGCATCTGCCGCTGAAACCTTCGGAGTTGGACGGCGCCGACGCGGTCATCTTCGTCGCGGATACCGACGGGCAGCGTCATCAGTACTGGTAACAGCGTCAGGGGCAGAGCGCGTGCGAGAGTATCGCGATGGTGTCCGGCTGGTCCTTCGGCGTCGACGTCAGCGTCACGGTGAACGCACGATCCGGCGTTGCACCGGACAGCGTGTAGTACCCGTAGATCCCGCCACTGTGGCCGGTATAGGTGACGCCGCAGGGAAGTTCGGTGGCGCCGACGCCCATCCCGTACCCGAGCCCCTCGGCTTCGGTGGCGCCGACCTGAGGGGTGGTCATCTCGGCAAGCTGCTCGGCCGGCACCACCTGCCCGTCGAGTAGCGCACGCCAGAAGGCGTTCAGGTCTGTGCCCGTCGAGACCATCGCTCCGGCAGACCAGGGGATCGACGGTTCCGTGCGGGAAACATCGGTCAGGCCACCGTCGAGATCCTGATAGCCCGTCAGGTGATCGCCCCTGATGTCGCGCTCACCGGCCGCCGGGAGGTACGTGTCTTCCAGGTCCAGCGGGTCGAGTATCCGAGACTGAAGTTCGTCGGCGTAGCTGCGGCCGGTCACCGATTCGACGAGCATTCCGAGAACGATGTAGTTGGTGTTGGTGTAGACGAACGACGTTCCGGGGACGAATTGCGCCGGTTTGCCGAGGGCGATGGCGACCGCGGCGGACGGCGTCAGCGTTCGGTCCTCGTTTGCGGCAATCCATTCGTCGGCGCCGGGTTCTCCGGCGAACTCGGGTAGGCCGCTGCGATGTTGCAGCAGTTGCCGCACGGTGATTGCGCTGCCATCTGTGCCACTGCCATCTGTGCCACTGCCGTCCACGTCACTGCCGTGCAGTAGGCCCGGGAGGTACTGCTCGATCGGTGCGTCGAGGTCGACCTTGCCTTCGGCCACCAACTGCAGGACGAGCGAAGCGGTGAATGTCTTTGTCACACTTCCGATCCGGACCCGATCATTCTTGCCGATCGAATCGCCGTTGGTCCGATTGGGTACGCCGCTGGTCATGACAGCCGTCGTGGTTCCGTCGTCGAGTGTTGCGATCGACCCGACGACACCCGACCTGGTGAGTCCGTCGAGATCCGATTGAATCTCCACTGCGCGCTGGAGCGTCGAGCAACCGATCAGCGCCGTGGTGGCTCCGATGATGACCGCGGCGACGAGGAGGTATGAGCGCATGATTTCGAATCTAGGGATCCGCAGGCTCCGACGGATCCAGGAAATCCCCGATCATTCCCTGATCTTTGCCAGGCCGGGACGTAAGGCCTGTTTGTCGAAAACCGACAAATGGGATCAATGATTCCTGTCCGAACACCACGTCTACGCCGTTAATATCCGAACGAAGTGTTTGTTTTCACGTGTCTTACCAGTTCACGGCTATCGAGGTGCGCTGCCGCGCGCCGAAACGACTCCCACGAAGGACGGATGCATGAAGAAGTCGACACTCCGCACGGGAACGGTCGCTGCTCTGCTGACCGGAAGCGTCCTGTTGCTCTCCGCTGCCCCCGCCTCGGCCGATCCGGGGAGCCTCGGTAGCGGCGGCAGTAGCGGGAGCTCCGGCAGCCTGGGAAGCGCAGGAAGCATCAGCAGCGGATCAGCCGCCCTCCCCATTCCGAGTCCGGCAGGCCTGATCGCGCTGGCAGCAGCGAGCACTCAGACCGGAAAGCCCTACCAGTGGGGTGGTGTCGGGCCGAACTCGTGGGACTGCTCCGGGCTGGTGCAATGGGCGTTTCGGCAGGCGGGAGTGAATCTGCCAAGGACCAGCCAACAGCAGGCCAACGTCGGACAGCCGGTTCCTCGGTGGGCCCTCGCGCCCGGCGATGTCATCACCTTCTACCCCGGTGCGACGCACGTCGGCATCTACGCCGGATTCGGAATGGTGTTCAACGCCTACGGAGTTGGTGTTCCGACCGGACTGACGCCGCTGGCGGATCTGCCGATCAACAACATCCGCAGGTTCTAGAACCTGCACAGAACCTTCACAAGTCCTCCCAGGTTCATCCACGAGGGCCGAATACAGTCAGTTCCATGAGTCAGCGAAGAGTGCTCGTGGTCGACGACGAGGTCAGTATCTGCGAGTCCATCGCAGCGAGGCTGCGTGCCGAGGGCTACGACGTCGAGTTGGCATTCGACGGTCCCAGTGCTGTGACCCGTTGCGAGCAGATGGACGCCGACCTAGTGGTGCTCGACGTGATGATGCCGGGATTCGACGGCCTCGAAGTCTGCCGCCGCATCCAGGCCGTGCGCCCGGTGCCCGTGCTGATGTTGACCGCTCGTGCCGATGAAACCGACATGCTGATCGGTCTCGGCGTCGGGGCCGACGATTATCTGAGCAAGCCGTTCAGCATGCGTGTCCTCGTCGCCCGTGTTCAGGCATTGCTTCGGCGCGCTGATCGTGCGGAGCACGCTGCTCGCCCGGTGGCCGACTTGCTCGAGTTCGGCGACGTCGTGATCGACCTGACCGAACGTCGAGTGCGTCGTGATACGCAGGAAGTCCACCTGACTCGCACCGAATTCGATCTCATCGCCTACCTGGCGGAGCGGCCGCGAGCGGCGATCCCGCGGGAGTCGCTGCTCGAGGAGATCTGGGGCTGGGGTGAGGGAGCGGGTAGTCGGACCGTCGACAGCCACGTCAAGGCTCTACGACGCAAGCTCGGACCTTCCGTGATCCGGACCGTTCACGGCGTCGGGTACGCCTGGGACGTGCCGCGATGAGCGGCGTCGACCGACTCTTTGCACGGTGGCCGCGGCCGCTGGACCCGATGCGATCGTTCAAAGTGAAGGTCGGCCTCCTGGTTGTCGCAGCGTTGTTGTTCGCCGCGGGCGGTTTCTGGCTGACGTCGCAACAACCATTTCGTTTTGCTCTCCTGACAGCGTTGGTTGTCGCTCTCGGAGTTACACAAGTGCTCGCACACGGAATGACGTCACCGCTTCGCGAGATGACAGCCGCGGCGAAGGCGATGGCGCGCGGCGATTATTCGCGGCGGGTACGAGCGACTTCCCGCGACGAAGTAGGCGAACTCGCCCATGCGTTCAATCGGATGGCCGAGGACCTCGGGGCCGACGACCGGTACCGCCGCGAGTTGATCGGCAACGTCTCCCACGAATTACGGACGCCCATCACCGCTTTGCAAGCCATGCTCGAAAACGTCGTCGACGGTGTCGAAGAACCGGATCCGGCGATGATGAAATCGGCGTTGCGGCAGACGGAACGACTGGGAGCGCTGGTGGCCGACCTTCTCGACCTCTCGAAACTCGAGGGTGGCGCCATGCCGTTGAAGCGCCGCCGTTTCGAGGTCGAGCCGTTCCTACGTGAGCTGTCGAGTGTGAGTGCGGGCGACATCGAGATAGACGTCAAGCCTCCGAAATTGTCCGTGGTAGCCGATCCGGATCGCCTCCATCAGGTGGTGACCAACCTGGTGGACAACGCGGTTCAGCACGGGAACGTCGACACGAAAGTTGTCATCCGAGTGCGTACCGGCAGTGCAGGGGAGTTGGTGCTCGATGTCCACGACGACGGCCCCGGCATCGAGCCACAAGCCCGTGAGCGAGTGTTCGACCGCTTCATCCGCGGCGGATCGACCGACGGGGGTACCGGGCTCGGCCTCGCGATCGCGAAGTGGGCGGTCGAATTACATGACGGCAGGATCGCCGTCGTCGATGCCCCGTCTGGCTGCTGCATTCGAGTAGTGCTGCCGCAGAGCTGAATCAAAGTTTCCAACGAGATCGAGAGATCTCGCGATGGCGCATGCCTTCATCAGACATTCGCCTGTAGTTCCGAACCCGAAATTTGAACCCGAAACATGGGAGATCACATGAGCGCTCCAATAATCATTCCGCCGAAAGCGCCGATACCTGTTGCAAAACCCAAGCGACCCAGCCGGTTCTGGCGTCCCGATCGCACGTCGATGGCCACCCGCTCGATGCTCGTCGGCGCGAGCGGCGTTGGGGCGCTGGCGGCCCTGATCCTCGATCCAGGGTTCGTGAGTATCGCGTACGTGATCGTCGGTGTCGGCGTGGTGATCGTGTTCGGGATTCTGACGCCGCCGCGGATGTCTACGACGCAGTGGGCCGCCGCGATGGGGATGCTCGCACTTCTGGGCGTTGCCGCCGTTCGCGGTGCGGAGTGGTTGGTGTTCCTCTGCGTCGTAGCTGCGTGGGTTCTGTTCACGTGGACTCTGATCGGCGGGCGGACGTGGACCGGAATACTTCTGGGAACGTTCGCTCCCTGGCGGGCACCCCACCGTACGGTCAACTTCGTTCGTCGTCGAAAACTCGCTACCCGCTCCGCTCCGCGGGTGCCGGCGGCGCGAGTTGTCGTCGTGAGCGCAGTGTCGATTCTTCTCCTGCTGATTTTCGGATCTTTGTTCGTGAGTGCGGATCCGGAGTTCGCGAAGATCTTCGGCGGCTTCGCTCCTGCCATCTCGGTGTCGAACCCGGGAGCACGGATCTTTGCCGGCGTCGTGATGGCGTTCGGCACGCTGGTTGCGGTGTACCTGCGTCGCAGAACGCCGACGGTGGACGCGTTTGCACCTGCGCCGGCGACGCCGTTGCCGATGTGGGAGTGGGCGGTCCCGCTCGGAGTGCTCAACGTGCTGTTCCTCGGTTTTGTTGCAGTACAGACGAAGACGCTGTTCGGGGGAGACGAGCACGTACAGGTGACCGACGGACTGACCTACGCGGACTACGCGCGTGAGGGTTTCTGGCAGCTCATGGCGGTTACCGTGCTGACGCTGCTCGTCATCGCCGTCGCCGTGCGGTACATCGACCGCCGCGACGCTGGATCGAGGCGTCTTGCCCGCGGACTGCTGGGTGCACTGTGTGTCTTCAGCCTGGTGATCGTGGCGTCCGCTGTGCACCGGATGTGGTTGTACGAGAATCAGTACGGTTTCACGGTGCTCCGGGTCAGCGTCTTCGCGACAGAGTTGCTTCTTGGCTTCGTGTTCGTGTTGTTGCTCGTCGCAGGTATTCGGATGTCCGGGAAGTGGCTGCCCACAGCTGTTCTCGCCACTTCGGCCGTCGCGCTGCTTGCCTTCGCGGTGTTCAACCCCGATGCGTACATCGCGCAAAAGAACGTGGAGCGGTTCGAGGGCGGCAAGAGCATTGACGTTTCCTACTTGCACGGGCTCTCTGTCGACGCGGTACCTGCCTTGGATCGTCTACCGGAACCGCAGCGTTCATGTGCCTTGAGCAGATATCGATTCGGAGTGCCGGGTACCACTGCGCCCTGGGAGTTCAACGCAGCGCGTGAGAAGGCGCGCGACATCCTGGAAGCTCGCCCGGTCGGGCCGTGCCTGCAGATGTACACGGTCGGATAGACGCAGGGCGATTGTGCAGGCGCACGGCAGGTATCGCGCGCGGCTGCACAATCGGCGAGCGTCGCCTGTTCGATCAGTGCACGGCGAGTGAGATTTTCTCCCGTTCCTCCGCGGACACCACGTCGCGGGTGGAGCGTAAGTCGACCGTCACGCTGTTGAGTTTGCCGCCGTAGCGGAACGTGCCCGTGTCCGCGAACTCTTCCGCGACCGGGCTTCCCCGGTTGATGCCGACGTCGAGCTGTTCGTTCATGCTGAAGATCGCCCGAGTGGTCTTCTCGATCCGGCCCTCGGAGACCACCTCGTCGTCGACGCTCAGGGTTGCGGTTCCACCCTTGCCGATTCCGCCGCCGTCGTACTCGAAGTGGACGGACACCTCGCGTGCATCGGGTGCCAGCGGGTTGCGCCCACGCACGAAGGTCCGACCGCCGCCGCTGAAGTTGTAGCAGTAGACGGGGACGGAATCGAGTATGTACAAAGCGAATCCGCCGAACCGGCCACCGAGGCTGACCAGCATGCCGTCGGCGACGCTACCCAGACTTGCGGTCAGCGTGTACGAGCGGTTGAAGAACGTCGGCGCGGCTTTCTCGACCAGACCGTTCATGTGTGGGTACAGCGTGAGGGTCTTGCGGCCCATCATCGGATGCGGGGGTCGTGATTCCGCGGTGGCGTGGCGACCGACCGTTCTGTCGTCCAGCGGCAACACCTGATATTTGGCCGCCTCGACGAGGAACTTTTCCTTGAGCCGGGCCAGGATCTCGGGATGCTCGTCCGCGAGATCGCGGGCCTGCGACCAGTCGACCGAGGTGTCGTAGAGCTCCCAGCGGTCTTCGCTCATCGGTGTGAGCTCGAGGCCGTGAGTGGCCATCAGCCAGGGTGCGCGGTGGGCCGTGACTGCGGTCCAACCGTGATCGTAGATTCCGCGGTTGCCGAAGATCTCGAAATACTGTGTGGTGTGGCGCTCTTCGGCGTCGGGCTCGGCGAAGGTGTAGTTCATCGCCACGCCTTCCATCGGTTTCTGGGTGACCCCGTCGACGCTGGTCGGTGCCGGAATGCCGGCAGCTTCCAGGATTGTCGGCGTGATGTCGACGCAGTGATGCCATTGCTCCCTGATGCCTGGCTTGTCGATCCCCTTGGGCCAGTGGGCGATCAGACCGTTTCGGGTACCGCCGTAGTGCGACGCAACCTGCTTGGCCCACTGGTACGGGGTGTCGAGAGCCAGAGCCCACGACGCCGGATAGTGCGGGTAGCTGGTTTCGGTCCCCAATTCGTCGTAGCGCGCCAGTACGTCGGATGTCGCACTCTTGTAACCGTTGAGGCCGGCGAGGTAATTGAACGAGCCCTCCATGCCGCCCTCGGCGGAGGCGCCGTTGTCACCCAGCATGTAGAGCACCAGAGTGTTGTCGAGTACACCCATTTCCTGCAACCGGTCGACGAGCCTGCCTACCTCGTCGTCGGTGTGCTCGAGAAATGCCGCGTACAACTCCATCAAACGGGCCGAGACCTTCTTCTGGTCGTCGTCGAGTTCGTCCCAGTGCGGGAGCCCCGGAGCCCAGGGGGCCAACTCGGTGTCAGGAGCGACGACGCCCAGTTCCTTCTGCTTTTGGAGGGTGATCTCACGTTGGCGATCCCACCCGTGATCGAATTCGCCGACGTACTTGTCCAGGTAGCGGTCCGGGACCTGGAGTGGAGCGTGGCACGCGCCGAAGGGGAGGTAGCAGAACCACGGCTTGTCCGGGTCCATCGTGTTGACGCCCTCGACCCATTCGATCGCGTGGTCGACGAGATCTTCGGACAGGTGGTAACCCTCCTGTGGCGTCTTGGGTAAGTCGACCATCGTGAAGTCCTCGTAGAGAACCGGGGTGAACTGATCGGACTCGGCACCGAGAAAACCGTAGAACTTGTCGAAACCCTCACGGACCGGCCACCGATCGAACGGCCCGGCAGCGGTGGTCTCCCACGTCGGGGTCTGGTGCATCTTGCCGAAAGCGCCCGTCGCATAGCCGTTTCCCTGCAGGACGCGTGCGACCGTGGCGGCAGAGGCGGGACGGGTCCCGTTGTATCCCGGTGCCGCGTTGGCCATTTCGGAGATGACACCCATACCGACACTGTGGTGGTTGCGCCCGGTCAGTGTGGCGGCACGCGTCGGCGAGCACAGAGCCGTGGTGTGGAATCGGCTGTATTTCACGCCGGTTTCGGCCAAACGCTCGGCGGTGGGGGTGCGGCACGGGCCACCGAACGCGGAGGGTGCGCCGAATCCGACGTCGTCGATCATGATCAGCAGCACGTTCGGGGCCCCGGCCGGCGGGCGAAGCGGTTCCGGGCGGGTGTACGGGGGATTCTGATCGGGGTAGTACACGGCGGCCGCGACGTTCGGCGTCTCGGGAATGATCGGGATGGAATGGCGATTCACCAGCAGGCTCCTTGGCGTGTGCAAAACCGGGTCGATTAAGCAGTCGTCTTAATTTGGAGAGTATCGATCGGAATTCAGTTGGCGGCGTAGGTCTCGCTGACTGGGACAATCACCCCTGTGAGTGGTTAAGGAGTCCCTGCAGTCCCTAACCGCGCACAGGGGGTGGGCCTTGCGGAATTAAGACAGTGACTTATATGGTCGGTATATGCCCGCCTCGTTGGATGCCAAGAACGCCATGATCGCCGTCGCCGAGCGGATGTTCGCCGAGCACGGTATTCACGAAGTGTCCATGCGGGACGTGGCGACTGCGGCCGGACAGCGCAACAACTCTGCAGTTCAGTATCACTTCGGTGGGCGAGACGGTCTGGTACTGGCCGTATTCCGGCATCGGATGGATCAGATCAATGCAGCGCGACTGACGTATCTCGACGACGTCGACGCCAGTGGGCGGACCGACTTGGTCCGTGCTTTGGTCGAAGCCTTCCTGTACCCGCTGGCCGATTTCATGGCGACGGTCGACGGGTCCAACTATGCGCGGTTCATCGCGAGAATTTCACCGTCAGTGGATACACAGAGTGCTGAGTTTCGCGAGGTCAGTGAAGGAATCAACGAGGTTGTCGGCAGGTTGACGCGGGCATTGCCGCATCTGCCCCGCCGCGTCGCGGTTGAACGGATCGATCTGACGTTCAACATGAGCGTCTCTGCTCTGGCCATCTTCGAGCAGCGCCGCGAAGACGAAAACCCCGTTGTGCAGGCAGATTTCGATACGACGGTGGATCATCTGGTCGATCTCGCGGTAGGAGCGCTGACCGCGCCCCAAAGCACACACAAACGCACACGAGCAAAGCGGCTGCACGCGTCGACTGACGTGTGACCCCGCGACACGACACGACAGGACGGAGTCATTCGATGGCTACCCTTACATCATCACGAACAGTCCAAATCGGCAATCACACAATCGAATTCGGACCACGCGGAATGAGGCGCAATCCGGAAGGCGTTGAATCGAGGCCGTACGAGCGGTTCACTCTGACACCCGTCACACCGTTCATCGGTGCCGAGATCAGCGATATCGACTTGCGTGATCCGTCGGAGGAGCAGATCGAGGACGTGCGCCGGGCCCTCCTCGAATGGAAGGTCGTGTTCTTTCGGGACCAGCCGATTTCGAGCTTGAATCATCGTGACTTCGCGGCCCATTGGGGTGAACTCGAGGTTCATCCACTTCTCCCGCAGGGAGAGGTCCCGGCAGTCGTCAGATTCGAACGCGGAGAGGACAGTCCAGGAACGGAGAACATCTGGCACGTCGACGTCACCTGGACGAAGACGCCGCCGCTCGGTTCAGTACTTCGGGCGATCGACGTACCGCCTGCCGGTGGTGACACGCTCTGGGCCGATATGGGTAACGCCTTCGACTGCCTCCCCGACGAGATCAAGGACTTGATCGACGGCAAGGACGCCATCCACGATTTTGTGCCGTCCTTCGGACGCGGCATGAGCCCGGAGAAGTTGGAGCAGATGAAGGAGCAGTACCCGCCGGTTCTGCATCCGATGGTGCGTAAGCATCCGGAGACCGGGCGGAAGACGCTGTTCGTCAACAGCCTCTTCACCACCCACATTCCGGATATGGATCCTGTCGAAGGCAACGATCTGCTCAACCTGCTGTTCGCGCAGGTCAAGGTCCCGGACTTTCAGTGCCGCTTCAAGTGGGCGCCGAATTCCATTGCCTTCTGGGACAACCGGGCCACCCAGCACTACGCTGCGAGCGACTACTTCCCTCATCGCCGCGTCATGGAGCGGGTGGCCATCCTGGGGGACCGGCCCTTCTGATCTACTCCTGCGGAATGCGGATGATGCACCGGAAGCCGACGTGGCAGGTCGAGGACTCCTCGGATTCGCCCTGCCGCGCGGCAGGGCGATATCGCAAGCAGTAGTTCGGTGCACACAGATGTGAGCCGCCCTTGATCACCCGTCGTGCGTAGGGTTCGCCGGCCAAGGCCTCGGTGGCGAACTCCGCGCGGGGATTGCGAGGAATGCAGCACGACGAGGCCGGCGCGACGTTCTTGGAACTGTGGGCGTGGTCGGACGTGTAGTGATCGGCCGTCCATTCCCACACGTTCCCGGCCATGTCGAGCAGTCCGTAGCCGTTTGGCCGGAACTTTCCGACCGGAGCGGTGCGCTCGTACCCGTCCTCGAGGAGGTTCTCCCAGGGGAACTGGCCCTGCCACACGTTGCCACCGGGCCGCCCGCCCGGAGAGTCGTGATCGCCCCACACGTAGGCCTGGCGATCGAGTCCGCCGCGGGCGGCAAACTCCCACTCGGCCTCGGTCGGGAGTTCCTTGCCGGCCCACGCGGCGTAGGCCTGGGCGTCGAAGTACGACACGTGGGTGACGGGGTGCCGTTCACGTCCCCCGATGTTGCTGTCGGAGCCCTCGGGATGGCGCCAATCGGCGCCGGGAGTGAACGACCACCACCGGGTGTAGTCGTCGAGTGAAACCGGGCCGGGTGGCGAATTGAAGACCAACGATCCCGGGACGAGGAGGGCTGGATCGGCGTCGGGATAGTCGGCGGCATCCGGGGCGATTTCAGCAGTGGTGACGTGGCCGGTTGCCTTCACGAAGCGTCGGAACTCGGCGACTGTCACCGCCGTCGTGTCCATCCAGAATCCGTCGACGGTGACCTGGTGAACTGGGCGTTCTTCCGGATAGAAGTCTTCGGAGCCCATCCAGTACGTCCCACCCGGGATCAAAGACATGTTCTTCGGGGGAGTTGCCGTGGAGTGGGGCGTCGTCATGAATTCAAGAATGGCACGTTGGTCACGCCGATGAGGGGAGAGTCCCACCGAGTGCCCTCAACAATTACACGAAGGACATTTACACGGAGCGCCGAAAGGCCCCGTGCCGCAGCCCTCCGTAGATCAGTCCTAGATGTGCACCGACCTGGCGAGCCCAATACTGGCCAGAATTCCGTGACAGCGGCTTGAGGAAGACGGGATTCGCGACAGACAGAACCAGAAGCGGTCCAAGGCTGTCCCTGATCCGTATCCGGGGGCAACCCGCGGCGCGATACATCGAGCACACGCGTGCGGAGCCGGCGCCGAGTTTGAATGCTTGACGGAATGCGCTCTTGACGCCGGACCGAAGTCGATACGACACGAGGGGCTTCTGGACGTAGCCGAGGCTCAGGCCCGCCTGTTGCATCCTCCAGGAGAATTCGAGGTCCTCACTGGCGGAGAGTGATTCGTCCATCCCACCGACGGACAAGTAGGCAGACTTGCTGCACCCCATGCTGGCGCCGCTGACGTAGGGTAGAAACATCGACTGGCCTTGGCTGGACGCGGATGCGATCCCAGCTGCTTCTCGGGTCTTTTCATCGTTGAGCGAGTCCGTCTCGACAGCGGTACCCACGAGATCGTATCGAGCAGCTATTTCGGTCAGACCCGTCAGCCAATCGCGATGGACCGTGTCGTCAGCGTCACAGAAGGCGATGAAATCGCCACGCGCGTTGTCGACGCCCACATTTCTTGCATGCGATGCGCCCTGCACACTCGCCGCGGATACCCATTTGAGATCGAGATGATCTGTCAATGGATGTGATGCCACAAATTCCTCGAGGTGGTCCGTCGAACCGTTGTCGCTGACGATGACCTCGAACGGGTTCGGATAATCTTGCGCAGCCAATGCTTGCAACTGCGCATCGAGAGTGTCGATTGCGTTGTAGGTCGGGATAACTACTGAAACGAGTTGGGGCGACACTTTCCGAAACCTAGTGGACTGTCCGAATTCTTGCAATCGGAGCGCGCCGTAAGGCCGAAAACCGGTGTGGTGCCCTCGGCAGGATTCGAACCTGCGACCCTTCCTTTAGGAGAGGAATGCTCTATCCCCTGAGCTACGAGGGCGGGGAGCGTACCGACAAGTGCTGAAAACCCTGTGCTGCCGGGGTTTTCGCTTCCCGATACTGCTGTTGCATCCGATCGACCTGTCGGCACGAAGCCTCGGGCGTCACAGCTGCGCTAGTCAGTGTAGCGGCCCGCCGACGAGGTCGCGAAGTCGACGGTATCGCCGGGTGCAAGCAGGAGCCGAACCGATCGCACTGATCGCAATGGTGGTCACTGCGGTGCAGGCACGGCATGGTGCGGGAATGACCCGCAGAATCCGCTTCAACGCCTTTGCCATGAACTGCGTCGCCCACCAATCGCCAGGTCTGTGGCGTCACCCGGAGGACCAGTCGTCCAGGTACACGGATCTGAGGTACTGGACGGAATTGGCGAAGCTCCTCGAACGTGGACGATTCGACGGGCTGTTCCTGGCCGATGTGTTGGGAACATACGACGTGTACGGCGGCAATCACGACGCAGCGCTGCGGCAGGGCGCGCAGGTACCGGTCTCGGACCCGCTACTGCTGGCGTCGGCGATGGCTGCCGTGACCGAGCACTTGGGCTTCGGTATCACCGCAGGTACAGCTTTCGAGCATCCGTACCCGTTCGCTCGGCGCTTGAGCACCCTCGACCACCTGACGAACGGGCGAATCGGGTGGAACGTGGTCACCGGATACCTCCCGTCGGCCGCACGGAACATGGGCGAGGACGACCAACTCCAGCACGACGATCGCTACGACCACGCGGACGAGTACCTCGAAGTCCTCTACAAGTTGTGGGAAACGTCGTGGGAAGACGACGCGGTGGTGCGTGACAGAACCACCGGGGTCTACACGGACCCCTCCAAGGTTCATCCGATCGAGCACGAAGGCAAGCACTTCACGGTTCCGGGCATCCACATCTCCGAACCTTCTCCGCAGCGGACGCCGGTCATCTTCCAGGCCGGCGCGTCGCCACGCGGGGTTCGGTTCGCCGCCGAGAATGCCGAGGCGATCTTTGTGGGTGCACCGACAAAGGCGATTCTCAAAGACACCGTTGCCCGAATCCGAAACGAACTGACGAAGGTCGGGCGCGATCCGTACTCGGCCCGCATCTACACACTGTTGACGATCATCACCGACCGAACCCCCGAGTTGGCCCAGGCGAAGCTCGAGGACTACCGCAGCTACGCGAGTAGTGAAGGCGCACTCGTTTTCACCTCGGGGTGGATGGGAATTGATCTCTCCGGATACCGAGCGGACGAGCCGATCGGGAACGTCGAGAGCAACGCCATTCAATCCGCGGTCGCATCGTTTCGTCAGGCGGACGAGAAGGGCGGCGAGTGGACGGTGGGAGACATCGCGGAGTGGGCGGGTATCGGCGGGCTGGGCCCGATCGTCGTCGGTTCCGGCGAGGAGGTCGCCGACGAGTTGCAGGAGTGGGTCGCCGAGACCGACGTCGACGGCTTCAATCTCGCGTACGCGGTGACTCCTGGAACCTTCGAAGACATTGTGAGCATGTGATTCCGGAGCTGACGAGGAGGGGCGCCTACCAGAGCGACTACGAAGCGGGGACGCTGCGCAACAAATTGTTCGGGCGAGGGGACAGACTGCCGCTCGAACACCGAGGCCGGAGCTTCGACCGGATCCGCACTGCCGGCTGAGTGGGGATCTCAGGACCAGCCGGGCCCCGGCACGTGCACCGAGGTGGTGAGGTCGATCGCCTCGATGTCCGAAGACCTCAGTTCCTCACCACACGCACTACAACCCAGCCTTGCTTCGAACCGCTTTCCACACGCCTTGTGATGGAGAACGATGTCCGGACCGTCCGCGGATCTGAACCAGCGCTGACCCCACGAGATCATGCACATCACGACGGGGAAGTACGCGGTTCCCTTGTCGGTGAGTCGATACTCCGACCACTGTGGGCGATCCGGAAGCGGCCGCGTTTCCATCACACCGATCTCGGTGAGGTGCTTCAACCGATCGGCGACGATTGCCGGCGGCGCACCGGTGATCTCGGCGAACTCTCCGTAACGACGGGCACCTCGGAAAGCTGCCCCGATGATCGCTGCCGACCAGCGATTGCCGACGAGTTCCATCGTGTGAGCCAGGATTTCCGGTCGGCGTTCGGACTTGGTGGAGCGGCGCCTCGACGTTGCTTCGGGCACACTGCGTGAGAAGTCCCCACTCGGCCCCATTTGGGAGTCCAGGGATCGCACGTCGACGTCCTCGCCGCACTCCTTGCAACGCAGGATCGGAGTGAAGTCGTTTCCGCAGGTGCTGTGCCGTAGTGGCGGTAGTGGCGCGGTTTCATTCGGTGCCCACTGCTTCTCCCACGACCACATGGTGATGAGGACCGGCCAGATCGACTGGCCTTTGCGAGTGACCGAGTATTCGTGCCTCGGCGGGTTCTGCTGGTACTCCCGGCGCTCGAGCATTCCGCCGGCCGTCAGGACTGCCAACCGTGAGGACAGCACCGAGTTGGAGATTCCCCCGAGAGCCAGCCAGTCGTTGTATCGACGCGACCCCAAAAGGGCGAACCGCAGAATCCAGAGGTTCCACTCGTCTCCCAGTAGCCCGAGCGTGACCGCCAGTGCGTTGGGTCCGCCCGCAGGCAACTCGGTGACGCCCACCGACGGCGTGGGTGTCGGAGATCCGGCCGACGCCGAAGATCCGGTTGCATTCACTCGTACCACCCCGAAATCATAGGCCGCGAACCCTGCGGCACCGCGAGACCGTACCGAGTGGTCTGCAGAAAGAGTCGGGAATCACTCGATACGGGCAATGAGTAACGCTTCCTGGGTGATCTGGCAGATCTGGAGTCCGGACTGATCGAAGACCGCGGCATTCACGACTGCTCTGCCGGCATGAGCAGTGGGTGTCGAATGCTCGAAGAGGAGCCACTCGTCCGCTCGCACGGGACGCTGAAACCACATCGTGTGATCGAGGGACACGCCCGTCCAATCCGTATCGAGCGAGTGCTCCTGCCCGATGTCGTAGCCGTGCGGAGTCAGCGCGGTTGCCATCAGCATCAGATCACTGGCATAGGCGAGAGCAGCGACGTGAATCAGCGGATCGTCGCTCAGTCGCTGAGCCGAACGCATCCAGATGTTGCGTGGAGGCGCCGCCGAATGCGTCGTGGGGGACTGCGAATCGAGGGGGGACACACGAATCTCGATGGCGGAGAACTCCTCCCACACCTCGCCCAACCCGCCGTCTGCCTCGGCCAACTCCTGCAACGTCACGCACTCAGCGGGCGGGAGTGCGGCGGGTACGGCGCGACTGTGAGTGATGCCCTCGTCGATCGAGGAAGCAGAGACCGTCGAACGGCAGACGAGTCGTCCGTCCTGGTGGACGTCGACGCCTCTGGTGGACAGGCGTTTTCCATCCCGAAGGCGATCTACCGAGAACTCGGTTGCGCGATTCGTCGACCCCGGGCGAAGGAAGTGCGTGTGGACGGAACTGATCGCTTTGCCGTCGGTAACCGTGTGCCCGGCTGCGAGAATCGACTGGGCTACCAGTTGGCCGCCGAACAATTGAGGTAGACGAACACCGTCGTTCGACCCCTGCCACCGGTCCGGGCCGGTCGATTCCAGATCGAAGACGTCGGCGAGACCACTCGTGGGGGCGCTCACGACGCGTGGTTTCGTGCCGGACGGGGCGGACGGGGAAAGAAGCCACTGGTCCGGGCGACGTAGTCTTCGTAGGCCTGGCCTTTGCTCTTGCGCATGCCTCGTTCGAGCAAGGCCTTACCGCTGTAGCTCACCAGCAGTTTGATCATGACGATCGGCGAGACGATCGTGATCAGCGCCAATGGATCACCAAGTGCGAGGATGAACAGTCCGACCCAGACACATGCGTCACCGAAGTAGTTGGGATGCCGGGTCCAGGCCCAGAGTCCACGATCCATCACCATTCCTGAATTGGCCGGATCTGCCTTGAAGCGGGAAAGTTGGTAGTCACCAACCGATTCGAAGACGAAGCCGACGGTCCAGACTGCGATGCCGATCGCGCCGAGGACTCCGAGGGCGCCAAACTCGTACATCGCGAACTGGACCGGCAGCGACACCACGAGAATGAGAACGCCCTGGAGGCCGTAGATTTTGCGAATCAGGAACGGAACCAGCGGTCCCTGTTGATGTTTGAGCAGGGCAGTGTAGCGCTTGTCCTGCCCGTGCCCACGGTTTCGGAAACCGATGTAGAGGCCGAGTCGCATTCCCCACACCACGGTCAGTGCCAGCACCACGAGGCGACGCAGATCGTTGCCGTCCGATCCGATGGACGTCAGGTACGAGACGACGGCGACGACGGCGAAGCCAGGCCCCCAACAGATGTCGATGATCGAGTGATTGTTCATCCGGATGGCTACGGCCATCACGACTGCGATGAAGACGAGTACGGCGAGTGCGCTCACGCCGAAGTTCAGTGCAAGGTCGCCCAATGGGATGTCGGTCATGCGCGCGCTTTCTGATTGTGGTGGTCGAGCAGTTCGGAAGCGAAGTCCGCGAAGGCTTCCTGTGCGCTCGGATAGGTGTGAGGAGTGCCGAGCCGGCTGGTCACGAGCAGTGCGTCGAGCGCTTTGGCATCGAGTTCTGTGGTGGTGGGCAAGAATTCGGTCGAGCCCTCGACGGCGTCGGCCGAACGCACTCCGTTACCTGCCGTGACGATCACCTGCCCGTTGGTCGTGGACTCGGGATCGACGAGGGCAGTGACCACCGGGGCTACCAGGTCGGCACCCATGATGTCGATGAATCGTGGGTCCATTCCGGACTCGGTCATCTGCGTAGTGGCATAGGGCAGTACGACATTGGTGAACACATTGCGACTCGCGCCTTCGCCGGCCGCGGTGCGGCCCAGGGCGATGACGGCACCCTTACTGGCGGCGTAGGCGGACACGGTGGGTTCGCCGTGCAGTCCTGCGGTCGAGGCAATCATCACGATGCGGCCGAATCCGGCTTCGCGCATGACTCGGGAGGCTTCGGCGGCAACCAGCGCGGTCCCGACGACGTTTGTCGTGATGACGGTGCTGAGGTTCTCGGCGGTGGTGCGATGGAGCATCTGTGGACCGCTGACCGCGGCACTGGTGATGCAGAAGTCGAGTCGTCCGAACCGAGTGAGAGCCTCGTCCACCAACTTTCGGCCGACCTCGGGGTCGGTGACGTCGTCGTGGTTGGCGACGGCGTGGCCACCGGCTTCGAGGATTTCGTCGACGACCTGATCTGCAGGGCCCCGGCCGCTCGCGTCGAGTGTGCGATTTCGGTTGTTGACGATCACCGTGACCCCTCGGCTCGCGAGATGCAGTGCGACGGCACGGCCGAGGCCCTTACCCCCTCCCGTGACGACGGCAACGCGGCCCGAGAGTGAACTGGCGGTCACGAGGCGATCCGTTCGACGAGCACCGCGACTCCGACACCGGCGGCGCCGCTGACCGCGGCCACACCGTAGCGTCCGTCGCTCCGTACCAGTTCGTCGACGCACGCGCCGACGAGAATTGCTCCGGTGGCGCCGAATGCATGGCCCATCGCCATCGTGCCTCCGTTGGGGTTCATGCGGTCCGGCCCGGCGTCAAGATCGCGGCGGAACCGTAGGCAGAGCGCGGAGAAGGCCTCTGCGAACTCGAACACGTCGATGTCCTGTGGACGAAGCCCGGCTCGAGCGATGACTGCCTCCACGGCGCTCTGGCCCGCAGTGAGCATGAGAACCGGATTCACCGAAGTCGAGGCGGATCCGATGATCCGTGCGCGAGGGGTCAGGCCGGCTCTGGCCGCGGCTTTCTCGGATCCGAGGAGTAGTAGTGCTGCGCCGTCGGCCATGGCGGGAGAGGATCCGACGGTGTGCAGGTGTTCGATCTTGCCGACCTCAGGGTAGGCGGCGAGCGCGAGTGCATCCTGACCGGCGGCGCCGAGCCCTTCGAAGGCCGGAGGCAGCGCTGCGAGTCCCTCTGCCGTCGTCTCTGCCCTGACCAGTTCGTCGTGCGCGATTCCGGCTTCACCATTTCTGCCGGGAACTGGCACAACGGACCGCTCGAATGCGCCGTTGCGCCAGGCCTCGGCAGCCTTGTGCTGGGTTTCGACGCCGTACGCATCCAACTCGTCGCGGGAGTACCCCTCGATCGTGGCATTCAAGTCGGCGGCAACACCCATATGGATGGAGCCGATCTGCGCGATGGTTGCCGGGTCGGTCCACAGCGGTCCGCGATCACTGAACATCGGAGTGCGGGAGACGCTTTCGACGCCACCGGCCACGACGAGGGACACGTCGTCGCTGCGAATGCGGGCTGCGCTCTGGCCGACTGCGTCGACGCCCGATGCGCAGAAACGATTGAGGGTCGCGCCGGGAACGGAATCGCCCCAACCGGCAAGGAGTGCGGCAGTTCTCGCGATGTTCGCGCCCTGCTCGTCCACCTGCGATGCGCAACCGAGAACGACGTCGTCGATCTGCTCTGCGGCGAGGTTCGTTCGACCCTGCAAAGCCTTGGCCAGGTGGACGACAAGATCGACTGGGCTGTGTTCGTGGAGGGCACCTCGCGTCGATGCTCGGCCGCGCGGTGTGCGCACGTAGTCGAGGACAAAAGCATCAGTCATTTTCAACCCTTCAATTAGTAGAGTTACTCTGCTAGTTGTAGTACGGTTGCGATGAAATTACAACCGCCGATGCACGGGCATCTCGGTGACGTCACCGATGCCGGATCGGCAAGGGGAGAGGTCATGACTGTTTCGAACATTTGGATTCTCGGCGGGTATCAATCCGACTTCGCACGGAACTTCACCCGCGAGGGACTCGATTTCGCGAACCTTGCCGAAGAGGTGGCGAACCACACCCTGGCCGCGGCGAAGGTTCCTGCCACCGACATCGAGGTGATCCACGTCGGTAATGCCTTCGGTCAATTGTTTGCCGGCCAAGGTCAGCTGGGTGCGATGCCCGCCACCGTGCATCCAGATCTATGGGGTGTGCCCTCGTCCCGGCACGAGGCGGCGTGCGCATCGGGCAGTATCGCTGTACTTGCGGCGATGGCAGACCTGCGCGCCGGCAACTACGACGCGGCTCTGGTGATGGGTATCGAACTGGAGAAGACGGTTCCGGGTGATGACGCGGCCGGACATCTGGGCGCTGCAGCCTGGGTCGGACACGAAGGTCAGGAAGCAAAATTCATGTGGCCGTACATGTTCGATCGTGTTTCGAAGGAGTACGGGCGGCGCTACGGGATCGACGAATCTCACCTTCGCGCGATCTCGCAGATCAATTTCGCGAACGCGAAGAACAACCCCAATGCACAGACACGCGGTTGGGCGGTACCCGATCTGCTCGGGAATGCAGGCGGCGACGACGCCACCAATCCTGTTGTGGAAGGTGGTGTTCGACGATTCGATTGCAGCCAGGTGACCGACGGTGGCGCCGGGGTTGTGCTGGTGACGGACAAGTACCTCCGTGAGCACCCGGGTGCTGCGGCGACTCCGCTGGCCCAGATCGCGGGCTGGGGTCACCGGACTGTTGGTTTAGGTCTCGAGCAGAAGCTGGCCCGCGACGCCGATAATCCCTACGTGATGCCACACGTTCGGGATGCGGTGATGGGTGCCTTCTCCCGGGCCGGAGTCGACCTGGCCGGGATAGACGGGATCGAAACACATGATTGTTTCACGGCGAGTGAGTATCTCGCGATCGACCACATCGGTCTGACCGCGCCCGGCGAGTCGTGGAAAGCCATCGAGAGTGGTGACATCGCCATGGGCGGCAAGCTACCGATCAACCCCAGCGGCGGTCTGATCGGCGGTGGTCATCCGGTGGGTGCCAGTGGTGTTCGAATGCTTCTCGATGCGGCCCATCAGGTGACGGGAAAGGCCGGCGGTTTCCAAGTCGAGGGTGCGAGCCGCTTTGCGACGCTCAACTTCGGTGGAAGTACGGCCACCACCGTCAGTTTTGTCGTCGACGCAGTTTCCTGAAAGTGCAGCCCAGCCTTTCCCCATCAGTCGAAAAGAGAATTCCATGGACGTCGAAATCGTAGGCAAGTTGTTGTCCACCCTTCCCGCCGATGACGATCACCCGTATCGCACCGGCCCGTGGCAACCCCAGACCACCGAGTTCAAAGCGGACAACCTCGAAGTCGTATTCGGTGAGGTTCCGAAAGACCTCGACGGTGTCTACCTGCGCAACACCGAGAATCCGCTCCATCCCTCGATGAAGGCTTATCATCCCTTCGACGGCGACGGAATGATTCACATCGTGGGCTTTCGTGACGGAGAGTCGTTCTACCGCAATCGATTCGTACGGACTGACGGGTTGGCGGCCGAGCAGGATGCCGGCGGAGCCTTGTGGGCCGGACTCGCCGAGTCTCCCAAACTCAGTCGCCCCGAGGGCGGCAAGGGTGCGCGCACCCGGATGAAGGACGCGTCCAGCACCGACGTCGTCGTTCACCGGGGGACTGCTCTCACCAGCTTCTACCAGTGCGGAGATCTGTATCGTCTCGATCCGATGTCGGCGGAGACACTCGGAAAGGAAAGCTGGAACGGCAAGTTCCCCTTCGAATGGGGTGTGTCCGCGCATCCGAAGGTGGACGACAAGACCGGAGAAATGCTGTTCTTCAACTACAGCAAGGAAGCGCCGTACATGCACTACGGCGTCGTGGACTCGGCCAACGAGTTGGTCCACTACGTCGACGTCCCGCTTCCCGGTCCGCGGTTGCCACACGACATGGCCTTCACGGAGAACTACGCGATCCTCAACGACTGCCCCTTGTTCTGGGATCCGGTTCTACTGGAGAAGGGCGCGCACGTCGCGAATTTCCATCCCGATATCCCGCTCCGTCTCGGAGTCATCCCACGCCGCGGAAACACCGCTGACATCAAGTGGTTCGAGGCCGATCCGACCTACGTCCTGCACTTCGTGAACGCCTACGAAGAGGGGGACGAGATTGTTCTGGACGGTTTCTACCAGGGTGATCCGGAGCCGTCGGACAACGGTATGGGCAATCAGTGGGAGCGCGCCTTCCGTTTCCTCGCTCTCGATCGCATGCAGACCCGGCTTCACCGCTGGCGTTTGAACCTGGTCACCGGAGCCACGCGTGAAGAGCAACTCAGTGACTCGATCACCGAATTCGGCATGATGAACGGCAATTTCGCGGGTGAGAAGTACCGATACGCCTATGCGGCTTCTGGTAAGCCGTCGTGGTTCCTGTTCGACGGCTTGGTCAAACACGACCTGCTGACGGGGAACGAGGAACGATTCTCCTTCGGTGACGGCGTGTATGGAAGCGAGACCTCGATGGCACCACGCGTGGGTGGTACCGCCGAAGACGACGGCTATCTCATCACGTTGACCACCGACATGAACGAGGACGCGTCCTTCTGCCTGATCTTCGACGCTGCCCGCGTCGGAGACGGACCATTGTGCAAACTTCGCCTTCCCGAACGGATTTCGAGTGGCACCCACTCGACGTGGGCGCCGGGTGCCGAGCTCCGACGCTGGCAGAGTGCCGACACCGCAGCCGAAGCGGTCGGACTGTGACGGACACGCACGACGCGGGCACGTGGGAGATCCTGCGGCAGGTGGTGATCGGTGCACGAGACCTGGACAAGACCGGTCAACAATTACGTGAAGCGTTGAATCTGGCACCAGGATTCGCAGATCCACTGCTCGAAGACATCGGTTTGGCCGACGAGACCTTGGCCGTCGGGCCGCAGGCATTTCTCGAGATCGTCGCACCGCTCGACGAGACGGTCTCGCTGGCGAGATGGATCCGCAAGGGCGGAGGGGAGGGCGGCTATGCACTCTCGATCCAGGTTTCGAACATCGAGCCCTATCTGGAACGTGCAGCTGCGGCCGATGTTCGGACGGTGGCCGATCTGGAGGCCTACGGTCACCGGATCGTCCAACTTCATCCCGGTGATCTCGGACTGCTCGTAGAACTCGACGAGATTCCCGACGCCGACGAGTGGTTCTGGGACCAGACGGAGAAGGAGGTTTCCCTCGATCCACGGGTCGACGACATTCTCGGCGTCGACGTGTCCTCTCCCGATCCGGCCAAGACGGCGGCGCTGTGGGCCGAAGTGTTCGGCAAGAAACTGGATTCGGCGCGATCACTCTCGATTGCGCTGGGGTCGCGCGCCGTGTCGTTCGTTCCGGGCGAGCGGTCGATGCTCAGTGCGGTCGATCTGGCGGCGTCGATCGGAGCGAACACCGTCGAGCCCGGCCTGATCGTCGGCGGCGTCGAATTCCGGATTCACCCAGGCTGAGCGAGCTTCACATCGAACGACAGAAATCGGGGCCGATCGCTCAACGCGACCGGCCCCGAATTCTTGTCATGGACTCAAGCGAAGTCCTGTCGCAGACGAGTCTTGAGAAGCTTCCCACTCGCGTTGCGTGGCAGTTCCTCGATGAACTGAACTGCACTGGGGCACTTGAAGTGCGCCAGTCGCTCGCGTGACCACTCGATGATCTCCGCTTCGGTGACAGCCGAATCGCCGGAACGAACGACCACCGCAATGGGAGTCTCACCCCACCGATCGGAGTGAACGCCGACTACCGCGACCTCCCGGATGCCGGGGTGGCCGGAGAGAACGCTCTCCACCTCGGCGGGATAGACGTTCTCACCGCCGGAGACGATCATGTCCTTGAGGCGGTCGTGGAGGTAGAGATACCCGTCCTCGTCGAACGATCCGCCGTCTCCTGTTCGGAGCCAGTCGCCGTCCAACATGGTGGCCGCAGTGGCTGCCTCGTTGCGCCAGTAGCGCCTCATGACGTGAGCGCCGCCGATGACCACCTCGCCGCGAGTACCGACCGGGACGTCTTCGAGCGTCACGGGATCGACGATGCGGATGGGTACGCCGAACATCGGTTGCCCGACGGACTTCAACCGATGCGCGGTCGACTCGTCGGTCGCCCGATGATCTTCGGGGGTCAGCATGGTGACGCCGCCAGTCGACTCGGTGAGTCCGTAGGCCTGCAGGAAACTGCATCCGAAAACCTTGGTGGCGTCCTGTAACAGGGGTAGCGGCATGGGCGCCGCTCCGTAGACCAGGAACTGCAGGGCACTCCAATCCGCCTCGCGTACAGCAGGAAGGGAGGTGAGGACGCTGATCACCGCGGGAACAGCGACCGCATGAGTCACCCGGTACTCCTGCATCAGCGCCACCAGCTCCAGCGGACCGGCGATGGTCTTGAGAAGTAGAGCGCCACCGCCGAGCGTCGTGACGAGAGCGAGACCCAGCCCCGCCACATGGAAGAACGGGACCGGGCACATGGCCACGGAATCGGTGTCGAGATCGAGCAGGTGATACATGGTCGCGAGGGCGCGGCCGAGGTTCGCGCCGGTGAGTTCGATTCCCTTGGGGTGGCCGGTGGTTCCCGACGAGTAGAAGATCAGCGCGGTATCGTCGGGAAGGCGTGACACTCCTGGGTCGTCGTCCCCTGCACCGGAGAGCCAGTCGTTCCACGAGACCGAGTTTGCGGAACCGTCCACCGTGACGACGGTCCGGACGCTACCGACCGCCGCGGCGACGTCGGAGAGGCCCTCATCGCCTGCTCCGAGTACGACGACGGTCGGCTCGCTGTTGCTCAGGATGTAGTCGACCTCGCCCGGTGCCAGCCGATTGTTGACGGCCGTCAGAATCGAGCCCATCTTCGAAGATCCGTACAGGACGGAGAGGAAAGACGGTGCATTGGCGCCGATGTACGCCACCCGGTCACCTGTTCGAACACCATCGCGTAGAAGTGCATTCGCGACACGATTTGCTTCGATGTCCAGCTCGCGGAAACTGGTACGGCCGTCATCGGAGATGACGGCGGTGCTCTCCGGACTGGCAATCGCCCGGCTGCGCAGCAAGTCTTCGAGATTCTGCACGGGGCGACCATCGGGTAGGAGCGCGTTCACAGAAGGTTCGCGGGTGGCGGGTTCACGGGTGGCAGTCGAACCTACGGCCGTCGGCTGAGTGGTCATGCTGAATGCTCCAATCTGAAGGGGGCAAAGACAGGGGGTTCGAAAATGCCTGTGGGAGCAGCGAGTACATGCTCGACGGCGCGTAGTGCCGGGCCCGCAGTGATGAACTGACCGGCGGTTGTCCGGCTGTTCGGATCTTGTGGTTCGACGAGATTGACGGTCATCACGATCTCGGGTTTGCCGTACAGGTGGACTTCCCACTGATCGCGCCCCGCGTATTCCTCACGATCGGGTTCCATGGTCCAGATGATGGCCAGAGTGAGGAACTGCTTTCTATCGACCATTGCGTGCCAGCGCCATTCGGTGGTTCCGACGGTTCCGGCGGCGATGCGTCCGGCGGCCACGTCGAGATCCGTTCGCGCCGCAACGACCCTGTGATCGGATACGACCTCGTCGTAGGTGATCCCCAGACGTTCGCACATGAACGCGATGGTCTCCAGATACAGCGACGCGTACAGCGAGGGCAACGGCCCGGTTCCGTCCAGTTCCTCCGGGGGCGAGCCCATTCCCATGACGGTGAATGCGAAGTCGGGGTCAGGCATGCCGCGAGCGTCGAGCACCTCGTCGATCGTGATGCGGTCCAGTTCGATCGATGTTCCCGTCAGAGCCAACGCCAATCGCTCACCGATGACGCCCGGGCTCACTCCGACGCCGAAGAGCGTCGAATCGCCTTCCTTACATGCTTGGGCGAACATGCGCTCGCGCTCGGTGCCGTGTGCGCGGGGGAAGTGCTGCCCGGCCGTCGTGATCACGTTGATCCCGGCGCGCAGCAGACGGCACAAATCGTCGTCGTGGCGTTCGTACGGAATCTGCAAACGCGGACTGTGGATGAGAACCTGGGGGCGCGAGCGGATGATCTCGTCCACGTCGCGTGTGGCGATCACGCCCGTCGGCGCGCGTCTGGCTATGTCGCCGGCATCGCGCCCGGCCTTGGCATCGCTGTAGACGTACAGGCCGACCAACTCGAGGTCGGGACGATCGATGATTCCGCGGAGCGCGGTCTTGCCGATGGCGCCGGTCGCCCACTGGGCAACACGAATCGGATCGCTCATGATCGAGTGGTCAGTTCGCCGGCGAAGAGGAGCTTGCCCAGTCCGCGTTCGTACCGAATCGGGTCTCGAGCCAGACGCGCACGGGCGTCGATTGCCATGAAATCGGTGTCGCACGTCCACTCGCCGCGTTGCATGGCGGCGAGTCCGGTCGCGGCGATGTCGAGGGGATTTTCCTTGTGGCCCTGCACGTGTGAAGCCATGCGGGTGTCGACACTGCCGACGATCAACGAGGTGACGGTGATGCCGTGCGGTTCGAGTTCGGCACGGGCGATGCCACCGAGCGACAGAGCAGCCGCCTTGGCCGGTGAATAGCCGCCCATGAAGGCGGTTGGTGCGATTGCGGCGACTGACAAGACGTTGACTATCGATCCTCCGCCGCGGGCGGCGAGGACCGGCGCGAAGGCTCGGATCATCGTCAGCGGTCCGAAGTAGTTGACCTCCATCTCGGCTCGAGCGGCCTCTCGGTCGTCGGCCTCGATCAGCCGATTCCCGGTGAACAGCCCGGCGTTGTTGACGACGACCGTGGTGTCACCGCACGCCCCGGCGGCAGTGTCGACGAGTCCTGGATCGGTGACGTCGAGTTCGACGATGTGCGCACCGGTGGCTCGGAGTTCGGCCGGCACCTCGTCGGGATTTCTCACCCCCGCATAGATTTTGGCTGCGCCCATCAACTTCGCCTGTTGGACGAAGGCCAACCCGAGGCCTCGATTGGCGCCGGTGACGAGGACGGTCGCACCCTCGACCGGAGTTCCGCGAAAGGTTGTCATGAGTTCTCCTGTGTCTGTCGGGTGTAGATGAGGTCGTCGGGGAATTTCTTGCTCTTCTTCAATGACGTTTCAGGCGCGAGCATCCCGAAGATCCAGCCTTCGGCTGTGGCCATGTCGTGGTTCCAGTCCCACCGCAGTGCGCGGTGGCGGATTCCCCACCTGCCGTCCTCGAAACCGAAGCGGTCGATCAGGCGCGCCGCGGTGAGTGTGTCGGCTATGCCGTCCGAGGTCTTGATTCGTGCGAAGGCAAGCACGTAGGACTCGACGTGTGCTGTATCCCCGTCGAGTTCGACCAAGACGTTGGTCATTGCGTGGGTGGTCAGCGATCGTGGGTGGGTGATGGCCCCGGCGATGTGGTCGATGTAGTCGTCGGCGGTGCCGGTGAAGACACCCCCGTGGTCTTCGGTTGCGCCGGGCAGATAACACCGCCTGGCGTCCTCGACGTCGCCGCGGTCTGCGGCTCGGAGGAAACGAGCCAGAACCTCGTAGATTTCCTGCTTGGCGACGAGAGCGTCGACCGGGCTGTAGTCCCTGACGTCTGGGCCCCCGCCGCTGTCGACTGCGTGAATGTTGTTGGACCTCACGATGATGTCCCTTCTCGGCTCCGGATCGGGGGCCGCACGTTGACGGAGTGCCTCTGTTTACTGTAGTAATCTCTATCACACTGTTAATTGAAGTGTCACGAGGAGGTGAAACCAATGCTTGGAAACACACCACCCGCACAACCTGGGAATGCACCGGTCGTACTCACGCTTTCCGATGTGTCGATCGAATTCGGCGGAGTCACGGCTCTCGACGCCGTCGGCTTCGACGTCCGCGCGGGACAGATCTGCGGACTCATCGGGCCGAACGGCGCTGGTAAGACCACGCTGTTCAACTGCATCACAAGGATTTACGAACCGAGTCGCGGTGTCATCACCTGGCAAGGAACCGACCTGTTGGGATTGCGTCCCTATGCGTTGGCATCTGCAGGAATCGCTCGAACTTTTCAGAATCTCGCGCTGTTCGGCGGCATGAGTGTCTTCGACAACACCATGGTCGGTGGATCGTCGCGAGGTCGCTTCGGGCTCGCGAGTGGGCTTCTCGGCCTGCCTCCGGCGCGTGCCCGAGTCCGAGAACTTCGAGAGAAGGCCTGGTACCTGCTCGAACGTCTCGAACTCGTCGACGTCGCGAATGCACCCGCGTCCGGTCTACCGTTCGGAACTCTCAAGCGTGTCGAACTGGCACGGGCATTGATGTCCGAGCCCTCGCTGCTTCTGCTGGACGAACCTGCCGGCGGGCTCACGCACAGTGAAGTCAAAGAACTGGGAGAACTGATCGTCTCGCTCCGCGACGACTTCGGCTTCGGCGCGCTTCTGGTCGAACACCACATGGGATTGGTGCTCGGGATCTCCGATCACGTTGTCGCCCTGAACTTCGGCCACAAAATTGCCCAGGGAACCCCGGCGGAGATCCAGCAGGACGACGCCGTGATCAACGCATATCTGGGGCGTGCGGCATGACCCTGCTGAGCGTCGACGATCTGCATGCCGGTTACGGGCGAGGCAATGTACTGCACGGGATTTCGCTCGACGTGGAACCCGGCGGGGTCGCTGTCGTTCTCGGCGCGAACGGTGCAGGCAAGACCACCATGATGCGCGCGCTTGCCGGATTGATCCCGCATCAGGGAACGATCACCTTCAACGGTTCGCCGTTGGGATCCAAACCTGAACGCGCCGTGGCCGCCGGCGTCAGCCTTGTCCCACAGGGCCGCGGAACTCTCGGTCAACTGTCGGTGCGTGACAACCTGCTCGTCGGCGCTGCCCTTCGTAAGGACAAGGCGGAGATCGAAGCCGACATCGAGCGGTGGTGTGAGACATTCCCCGTGCTCGCGAGGAGGTCCACACAGTTGGCCGGTTCGCTGTCAGGCGGTGAACAGCAGATGCTCGCGGTCGCACGGGCATTGATGAGCCGTCCCACCCTTCTTTTGTGCGACGAACCGAGCCTGGGGCTGGCGCCCATCGTCATTGCCGAATTGTTCGACACGCTCGGTGCGATCAACCGCAGCGACGGAACTGCACTGCTGATCGTGGAACAGAACGCCGATCTCGCGATGAAACTCGCGTCGAAGGTCTTCCTGCTCGACGTAGGCACCATCGTCGCTGCCGGAACGCCCGAGGAATTTCGTTCCGACGACGTCGTGCGCAGCGCTTACCTCGGGTACCAGGAGTAAACGGTGACACTCTTTCTCGAACGACTCATTTCCGGATTGACCAACGGGTCGATCTACGCAATTCTCGCGCTGGCACTAGTGGTGGTGTTTCGCGCCACCGGCACGATCAACTTCGCTCAGGGCGAGTTGGCCCTGTTCACAACCTTTGTCGCCTGGTGGCTGACGACGATGTCCTGGCCGATCTGGTCGGCGATCGGAGCGGCCCTGGCTTTGGGGTTCCTACTCGGAGCATTGATGGAGCGTCTGCTCATTCGGCCGGTTCAGCGTCGAAGCGACATGGCAGTGCTGATCGTGGCACTGGGATTGTTCACCGGGCTCAACTCGTTGGCCGGAATGCTGTGGGGGAGCGATACCAAGATAATGCCGAGCCCGTTCCCCAACGGTCCCACCGACTACATCTCGGTGGGCGGTGCGCGCGTGTACGGCGACGCACTGGGCGTACTGGTGGCGCTCGTTGTCCTACTTGTGTTGATGTCCTTGCTCTTTCGCAAGACGAGAGTCGGTCTGCACATGCGTGCCGTCGCGGACAATGCCGAATCTGCCACTCTCGCCGGAGTTCCGACCAGCCGGATACTCGCAATCGGTTGGGGAGTAGCAGCTGCCATCGGTGCCCTGGCCGGTGTCCTGGTCACTCCGCTCTCGCCGCAACAACTCGGTCTCACGACCATGTTCCCGATCTTCATCGCAGCATCCGCCGCAGCGCTGTTCGGCGGTCTGGACAGTCTCGTCGGCGCCGTGGTCGGCGGGTTGACGATCGGTGTCCTGGAATCGATGCTCAGCGGCTACATTTCGGTCATCGGCGGTTCGCTGCAGCAGACATCCGCCCTGTTGATCATCGTGGTGATCCTTTTCGTCAGACCCAATGGACTGTTCGGTACCAAGAAACTGGAGCGGGTATGACGACGCTTGCCGAGAGAAATGAACCCGCCGTCGCCGAAAAGGCAGTCAGGCGACCGCGGGTAGTGGTCGCCGGATCGACGTCGTACCGGATACTCCAGTTGGTTCTGCTGGTGGCTGCCGTGTGTGCGTTGCTTCTCGCGTCACAGAGCGCGCCGTTTCGCGTGGGCCAGTTCACGAGCGTCTTCATCATCGCGATTGCCATTGCGGGACTCAATATCGTCAGCGGATACACCGGACTTCTGTCGATCGGCCATTCTGCCTTCTTCGGCCTGGGCGCGTACACGACCGGCGTTCTGATCGTCGATCGCGGATACTCGCCGTTGACCACGATCCCGATGGCGGTCGTATTGTGTTTTGTACTAGGGCTTCTCGTCGGTCTTCCCTCGTTGCGGATCAAGGGGCTGTATCTGGCTCTCGTGACACTCGCCGTCGCTGTTGCATTTCCCGAGGTGATCCGCAAGACCGGGGATCTGACCGGTGGTGCCGCCGGAATGGTGGTTCGCGCAAATCTGCTCGTTCCGCCGAAATGGACGGGTCTGACCCGAGCCGACACCTACCTCTGGATCTTTTGGGTGTCGGTGGTGACTCTGGCGATCGTCATGCTCCTGATTCGCAATCTCGTCAAGAGTCGATTCGGTCTGGCCATGGTCGCGGTGCGTGACAACGAGATCGCGGCGAGCGCAAATGGCATCAACGTCGCGCGGGTCAAGATTCTCGCTTTCGGGCTTTCCGGCGCGATCACGGGCCTGGCAGGTTCACTGTTCACGATGTACATCGGCGCGCTCTCACCCGAATCCTTCTCGCTGATGAAGTCGATCGAGTTCATCACCGGACTGGTGTTGGGCGGAATCGCAACCCAATTCGGCCCGATCGTTGGGGCAACGGCAGTGGTGTTCTTGCCGTACTACACCGGAAGCGTCACCGACGGCCCCGTGTCGGGAGTGGTGTTCGGCGCGGTGCTGATCGCGATCGTGTTCTTGATGCCGGACGGAATCGTCGGACGGATCAACAGCGTGCTCCGACGGTTCGTCCTCGTGGTTCCCGCAGATCATCCCAAGTATCGCGAGGGTGAACCTCGCACCTGAGCGCCGTCTCCCTCGCCCACTCTCGTTTCCCTCAACTCACAGCAAGGAACTGGACGATATGAAAAGGCAGACCACGATTCCCGCAGTCATCGCCGCTGCGGCACTACTCCTTTCGGCCTGCGGAGGTAGCTCCGACGCAGAGAGCAACACGTCGACATCGGCCGGCGCAGTATCGGTCGACGACTGCAGTGATCCCAGCGGTGCCGCAGCGCCGATCACCGACAAACTCACGGTGGGATGGAGTGGGCCGACGTCAGGCCCGCTCGCCGATGCCGTCGGCAACGTGATCGAAGGAATGCGAGCACGGTTCGAGGTGGAGAACTCGGCCGGCGGCGTCGGCGGCGTCAAGCTCGACGTCGTGGTCAAGGACGATGCATTCTCCCCGGAGCGCGCCAAAGCCAACGTCGGAGAGTTCATTCAGAAGGACAAGGTCGACGTTCTGGGCACCTTCGGGGCCGGGCAGTTGAACGCCATCGCGGACGATCAGACCACTGCCTGCGTGCCGTTGCTCTTCGCGCAGGCAGGCATGCCCGAGTTCCGGGTCATCGAAGACTTCCCGTGGACCACGGAGTATCTACCGGATCCGGGCGTCGAGATGGAGGTAGTGGTCGAGAGCTTGAAGAAGAAGTATCCGAACGGCGCCAAGGTCGCACTGGCCACGAACCAGACCGAGTCCGGACAGGGAATCGCCAACGGCTTCAAGTCCGCGATCGAAGGAACCAACTTCGAGATCGCGGCGGAGGAGGCGCTGACCGACCCCAAGACGGCGGCTTCGACTCTCAAGGCCAGCGGCGCCGAGGTTTTGGTGGTCGCCGGTGTCACTACCGACTGCCTCGCGATCACTCAGGCGATCGGACGTGTCGGATGGAAGCCCGACACCGTGATTCAGCCGTCGAACTGCGTCGACGGTGCGACCCTGTATGCACCCGCCGGTGATGCTGCCGACGGGCAGCAGGTGATGGTGTGGCTCAAAGATCCCAACAACGCTCTCTACAAGGACGACGCGGCGGTGCGCGACTATCTCGCCGGTGCAGCGGCTCACGGTGCAGATTCCCCGACCAACAGCTACACCGTGAACGGCTGGGCCATCGGTGACCTGTTGGTGGACAACTTCACTCGGGCCTCTCAGTCATCCGACGGACTCTCACGTGCCACCATCATGAGTGCCGCGCGAACGCAGGACTACCACCCGCCGATGTTCATCGACGGAATCAAGTTCACGATGACCGCGGACCATGCGTTGGGAATCCTGGCCTTTCAGCCGTTCGAGTGGAATGCCGCTACTCAGGCGTTCGAGAAGCAGGGCGACGTGATCGACATTTCCGGCCGTTACGAGAACTGAATCGAGTGCGCGAATGAACAAGACACACAGGGGATTGCATCCTCGCGTCAAGGTGGACGAATACACCTCGAAAGGGTGGTGGTCCGACGAGACGATCGATCACGTGTTCCGGGCGCAGGTGCGGGCCCGAGGGGACGAGCTTGCCGTAGTTGATCCGGCGAACCGCAGCGAGTTGTCCGGCGGAGATCCAAGACGCCTCAGTTGGAACCAACTGGAGAGCGAAGTCATCTCGCTCGCTGCGCGCTTCACCGAGGCAGGCTTGGGCCGGGGAGACGTTCTGGGCGTTCAGATGCCTAACACCGTCGAACTGGTCGAGGTCTACCTTGCAGCGTGGTCGCTGGGGATCGTGGTCTCACCCTTGCCCATGCAGTACCGCGAACGTGAAGTGGAAGGAATGGCCAACCAGGCGGCGTTTGCAGCATTTGTCACCGTGCCCAGCTTCGGGGACAGATTCCCGGTTACGGAGATCGCTGCAATCAGATCCCGAATTGCCTCTCTGAGATCGGTATTCGTCTACGCTCCCGAATCAGAGCTTCCGGCTGAGCTTCCTACCGGCGTCGTGGGGCTGAGTCCTCGGGCAGCCACCGAATCGCAGCGAAGTGCTCTGGACAGACGAAACACCGAAGATCCGAACGACCCCAACGACGCGATGACGATCTGTTGGACCTCCGGAACCGAAAGCGAGCCGAAGGGGGTCCCACGTTCGCACTACGAGTGGCTGGCCATCTGCTGGGCCACGATCGATGCTCCCGACATCGTCGTCGACGACGTCCTGCTTAACCCGTTCCCGATGGTCAACATGGCCGGAATCAACGGAATGTTCCTGCCCTGGCTCCGCACGGGATGTGTACTGGTACAGCACCACCCGTTCGACCTTCGAGTGTTCCTCGGGCAGATCGAGGCCGAGCGAGTGACATACACGGTAGCGCCGCCTGCTCTGTTGTGGATGCTGCTTGCCGACGAGTCGATGCTCGCGGCGGTCGATCTGTCGAGCTTGACGCGGATCGGTTCGGGTTCTGTGCCACTGCAACCTCCGATGGTGCGGGGATGGCAGGAGCGATATGGAATCGGAGTCATCAACTTCTTCGGATCCAACGAAGGCATCAGTCTGCTCTCCTCGCCTGCGGACATGCCGGATCCGGACGACCGCGCACGGTACTTCCCTCGTTTCGGTGTCGAGAACTTTCGCTGGAGCACCAGGATCTCGGACTGGATGGACGTTCGCCTGGTCGACGTGGTCACCGGCGAGGACATCACCGAAGTCGGGCACCCGGGTGAGTTGCGAATCAGCGGACCGACGGTCTTTGCCGGCTATCTCGGCGATCGACCGTCACCGTTCGACGAGCGCGGATTCCTGTGCACCGGAGATATCTTCGAGATTGCCGGTGATCACGGACAATTCCTCCGCTACCTGGATCGCGGCAAGGACCTGGTGATCCGCGGTGGAATGAACATCGCTCCGGCCGAATTGGAGGGGTTGATCGCCGAGCATCCGGCCGTCGCGGACGTGGCCGTCATCGGCGACCCCGACGAAGTGCTCGGTGAGCGCGTCGCAGCAGTGGTGACACTTCGACCCGAGACGGAACTCGAACTCGATGCTCTGGTTGCGTTCCTGAAAGACAAGCGCATCGCGTCGTACAAACTTCCCGAGCGGCTGGAGATTCGGAAAGAACTGCCGCGCAATTCGACCGGAAAGATCCTCAAGCGTGAGCTTCGACAGAAGAGTGTGGCATGAGTGTGATGAACGACAGTGACAAGCTTGCGTTGGCGCGTGAGATGTTCCAGGCGTGGGACGTCATGGACTGGGCACGCGTCGTCGACCTGTTCGCCGAAGACGGTGTGCTCCACAGCGTGATGCAGGAACCTCTTGTCGGCAAGGAGGCTGTAGCGGGCCGAATTGCATTGCTGGCAAGCAAGTGTGAACGGATCACCCTGAAGATCGAGTCGCTCGGCGTGATCGACGGCAGGGTTTTTGTACAGCGAGTGGACGATTTCCACTTCGACGGGACCCACGGCGTCGTTCCTGTTGTCGGAATCCTCAGCATGGCAGACGGGCTGGTCACAGAGTGGCTCGAATACTACGACCGTCCGACACTCTTGAAGGGAATGGGTCTTGTCTCCGATTTCGAATAGCGGGATTTCGAATAGCCGACTGCCGACGATCGATATCTCCCTGGGCTTGTGGCAGGACCGTCCGCCGCGGGAGGTGACCACTACTGCACGCCTCGCCGACAAACTGGGGTTCGGCCGAGTGTGGGTGGGGGAGATGGCGACGTACGACGCCTTTGCTCTGGCGACGTCAGTCGGCGCCGGCTTCGAGCACTCCGAGTTGGTGGTCGGTCCGCTCGCGGTGACGGTTCGTGATCCGGCGATGATCGCGATCGGGGCGGCGTCGGTTGCCGACCTGACCGGGCGTCACGTGTCGATAGCGTTGGGCACGTCCAGCACTGTCGTGGTCGAAAAATGGCATGGGCGAAGCAGATCGGGGGCCGCACGTGCACTCGCGGAGTCAGCCTGCGCTGTGCGAGCGCTGATGGACGGCGAGCGGGGCGAAGTCGCCGGAACGGTGATGCGGACCAGCGGATATCGACTGCGACTTCAGCCGCCGGGTGGGCGGCTGATCGTTGCAGCTTTCGGAGACAAGGCCCTTCGCGCCGCGGTGGAGTTGGGCGACGAACTGGTGCTCAATCTGGTCAGCCCGGAGCAAGCGGGGCGCCTGATCGCACGGTGCAAGGAAATCGCGGCTGAAATGGAAACGCCGATGCCCCAGGTGTCGGTTTGGGCGCCGGCGGCCGTGGCAACCGAAGGCCCAACTCAGATGTCGATCGATCAGCTCAGACGTGGGCTTGTGCCGTATCTCGCTGCCCCCGGGTACTCGGACATGTTCGTGCGAGCAGGGTTTGCATCCGTGATCGAGGCAGCGCGAGCCGGGGCCGCGCCTCGAGAGATCTTGAGTCAGGTCTCGGACGCGATGGTCGCGACGGTGGGAATCGTGGGAACCGCGGCCGATGCGCGCGAGCAACTCGAGGCGTATCGAGCGGTCGGTGTGGAGACCGTCGTGGCTGTGCCTTCATCCACTGATTCGGATCCGGCCGGGCAAGTGACGATGGAACTTCTTGCCGAGATGGTATGACGAATCCCCGACGAACTTACTCTCAGGTAAGTTCGTCGGGGATATGTCGAATCGGAGGGGTTGCCGTGAGTGATCGTGTTCGTGTCGAGGTAGTGCAGTCGGTGGCGTACGTGACGTTGAACCGGCCGGAGAAACTCAACGGTCTCGATCTGGACATGCTCGACGCGCTGGTGGACGCGGCCCGAACGATCAGAACCGATCGTTCGATCCGGGGGGTGGTTCTGCAAGGCGCGGGCGACGCATTCTCGGCCGGATTGGACTTCGCTTCTGCCGGCAAGCAGCCGAGACGGATGGCCAAGGCGTTTGCGAAATTCCCCGGGCAGAAGACCAACCTCTTTCAACGCGCGTGCTGGGTGTGGCGCGAATTGCCCGTGCCGGTCATCGCGGTCGTTCACGGCCACTGCTTCGGCGGGGGACTGCAATTGGCGCTCGCCGCAGACTTTCGATTCACCACCCCTGATTGCACGTTCTCGGTGATGGAGGCGAAGTGGGGATTGATCCCCGACATGACCGGAACGGTCACGATGCGCGAACTCGCGGCAATGGACGTCGTGAAACGCCTCGCCATGACTGCTGAACTGTTCGATGGAAATCAGGCTCTCGAGTGGGGGTTCGTGAGCGGAGTCAGTGACAATCCGATCAAACCGGCACAGGAACTGTTGTCGCAGATCATGACTCGCTCGCCGGACGCCGTCGCAGCGACGAAGACGTTGCTGCACAAGACCTGGAACCGATCGCCACGCGGTGCGTTCTGGATCGAATCGCGGATCCAATTGGCGCTGATGAGAGGCAAGAACCACAAGATCGTACGCACCGCCAATGCCGCGAAGAAGTTGCCGGAGTTCGCCATTCGAAAGTTCGGCTGACAAACTCCGGCGTCGCGACGCCGCGGGGCGTCCACATCGAGGTCGATCACACCATCAGGTCGCGGCCAGATCGGTCCTTGATGAGCATCGTCGCGACAAACGACACTGCGGCCAACAGGGCGAGATAGATCGAGATGGCAAGAGTGCCACCGGTCTTGCCGAGGAGCCATTGGGCGACGGTGGGAGCAAAGGCGCCGCCGAAAATGGTGCCGACGGCGTAGGAGATCGACGCGCCGCTGTAGCGGATCGAAGCTGGGAACAGTTCGGCGAACAATGCCGGTTGAGGTCCGTACGACAGTCCGAGTCCGACCGAGAACAGGATCATCGCCACGTAGATCCAGCCGAGATTGCCGGTGTCGATGAGGAGGAAGAACGGCACCGCGAAGAGGATCATTGCGAGGTTGCCGACGTTCATCACCGTGGTTCGGCCGCGCCGATCCGACCAGTAAGCGCCGATCATGGTGAAAACGCCCCACGTGACTGCACTTGCGAGCGTGGCAATCAGTAGTTCGGTCTTACCCAGGCCGTAGGTCTTGGTTGCGTACGCGACGATGAATCCGCCGATCACCATGTAGCCGTTGCCGTTTGTGCCGATGAAGGAGAAGGCCGCGAGTACGACCTGCTTCGGGTGTTTCTTGAACAGAGTTCGGATAGGCGTGTTGCTCTCGGTGCGGCGTTCCTTGAGTTCGGCGAACACGGGTGACTCGCTGACCTTGCTTCGAATGTAGAAGCCGACGCCGATCAACACGACGCTGAGCAGGAACGGCACTCGCCATCCCCAGGTGGTGAACTGTTCGTCCGTGAGGGTGAACGTGCACAGTGCCAAAACGCCGGTGGCGAGCAACATTCCGAGCGGTACGCCCATCTGGACGAACGCTCCGAAGAACCCTCGACGCTTGGTGGGTGCGTGTTCGACGGCAAGAAGAGCAGCCCCACCCCATTCGCCACCCGTCGAGAATCCCTGCACGATTCGGAGAAGGATCAACAGGATCGGCGCCCAGATGCCGATCGAGGCATACGTCGGCAGCACGCCGATGAGAACCGTCGCGGCCCCCATCATCGCCAACGTCGCGACCAGGACACGTTTACGGCCGAGTCTGTCGCCGAGATAGCCGGCCACGATGGCGCCGAGAGGACGGAAGACAAAGCTGATGCCGACCGTGACGTAGGAGACGATCTGGCCTGCCGAGCCCATCGGCTTGAAGAACAGGTCGGCAAAGATCAGGGCTGCGGCTTGGGCGTAGATGAAGAAGTCGTACCACTCGACGGTGGTGCCGACCATCGACGCCATCGCGGCGCGGTCGTACTCCTTCGCGGCGGGCTTGGTGCCAGTTCTGGTTGTGGTCATCGAGCTACTTTCTGCCAGTCACGTGGTTCACCGGCGCGGTGAACTGCGAAGTCGGAACAGGGGAGAAACGCTGTTCGATCTGCGACGTTGCCGGTGTGCTCGGTGCATGCTTGTGGCTGACTCGGAGCGTTCCTGCGCGATCTCATTGTCGATATTGGCAACCGAATGATCGGTAGGTAATGAATTATGCAGAAGTGTGAGCGTCAACACAAGGGGTGCCGGAAAGGTCTGATTATCTGGTTCAGAGCATGCGAGAAATCAGTTGCTCAGGTGTGGAGCGACGCGGCGATCCGCAGATCGATTTCCCTGGCGCTGAGCAGATGGTCGAGGACGAGAACCGCACAACCGAGGATCCCGGATTGTGCGCCGTGGCTGACCGAAGCGATCTGAAGCTTTCGGGTGGCAAGCGCCGTTGCGTTGCCGTAGACGGACTCCCGGAGTCCGGCGAGGAAGAGCTCGTCTGCCTCGGCCATGTCGCCGCCGATGATCAGGACCTCGGGATTGAGGAGGTTTACCGCGCCGGAAATGACGTCGCCGATCAGTCGGCCGCTGCTTCTGATGAGCCGGCGGGCTTCGCTGTCGCCGTCCAGGGCGAGGCGGACAACGTCACGCACGTGCCCGACGCTTCGGCCCTGATCTCGGAGGGCGTGCACGAGAGCCCAACCGCTGGCGACGGTTTCGACGCAGCCGACATCGCCGCAGCGACACTTCATGCCCCGCGCTGCAGCGGTTTTGGTATGCCCGATCTCGCCGGACGCTCCGAGTGAACCGCGTTGGAGGATTCCGCCCATGACGATTCCTGCGCCGAGGCCGGTTGACGCCTTGATCATCAGGAGGTTGGGCGCGCTCTCGCGTCGTTCGCTCAATTCGGCCAGGGCCATCACGTTGGCATCGTTGTCGGCGAACAGTGGCGCCGTGGTCACCGATGCCAGATAGGGGGCAAGAGCGACGCCGTCCCATCCCGCCATCATCGGAGAGTCGAGGCTCGCTCCCGCGGCGACGTCGACCGTTCCGGGAATGCTCAGTCCGATTCCGATGACCTCGGTAGACGCGCGTTGGACCTGGGCCAGTAGTGACGAAAGATGCTCGGCAATTTCGGGCATCAGTTCGTCGGGGCCGACCCCGACCGACTTGTCGATGTCTTCTGCGGCGAGGATCGTGCCCGCCAGGTCGGTGACGGCAAGTTGTGCCCGCGATCGACCGATTGCCACGACGAGAACCACGCCGGACGAGTTCGCGAAGGTGAGAGTGGACGGCGGCCGGCCGCCCGTCGACGGGCCCTCGTCGTCATCGGCGATCAAACCAAGCGATTGAAGTGCTGCAACCCTGGCCGATACCGCCGTCCTGGACAGGCCGGTGAGCTTCCCGATCTCGCTGCGCGTGGTCGCGGAACCGCTGCGTATCAGCGTGAATACCTCTCCCGCGGTAGCCGGAGTCGTGGACGGTCGGGTCATTGTCCTATTCAAGCATTCCTCGTCGGTAACTTCAGCGTGCGAAAGTTGGCATACTTTGTCCACAAAAAGACGTAAGTAGGTCTTGTGAAAAAGCAGAAGTAGGCATAGTCTGTGTCTTGACTCACTGCCACGGGCGTCCGAGGAGACGAGTCGCAGTTTCTGTGAAGCAGGGCGCACAAACAGGGGAGAACCTGATGAGCCGCACCGATACACAAGAGATCGTCGAGTTCGCACGTAAGTGGCAGCAGTTCGACGGTGGACCTGACGAAGAGATCTTTGTAACCTTCGGCCTCGCCCCGGACGAGTATTTCCGCAGGCTGCAGGCAATTCTCGACGACGGCGTCGTAGCGCTGACTCCGCCGGTCACCGGCGAACTCGCAACGGTCTGTGCACATCGACTCGGCCAATCGGCCAGGCGTCGATAAGTCCGACCCGGCGTCAGCCCCGAGTCACCCGAATCCGTTTCACCCGAGTAAGGAATTGAGGTCGCCATCATGCACAAGCACCTTCCGATGCCGTACCCGACCGCCGAAGTGTGGGACTGGCAGCTGCAGGGAGCGTGCCGTGGGCACGATTCCGCGGTCTACTTCCACCCGGACGGCGAGCGTGGACACGCTCGCGAGAACCGTGAACGCAACGCCAAGAAGGTCTGCGCGACGTGCCCTGTACTCCAGCAGTGCCGCGAACACGCACTCTCCGTCCACGAGCCTTACGGCATCTGGGGTGGAATGACGGAGACCGAGCGCGCAGAATATGTGCGATCGCTGCGTAAGCGCAGCAACCGGATGCCCGCGGTCGCCAACGCGAGCTGACGGTCCTTCGGAAAGGACGCCAGTGTGACCCTCGTAGCCGGTATCGATTCGTCTACCCAGTCGTGCAAAGTCATTGTCCGTGATGCCGATTCGGGAGAACTGGTACGAGAAGGGCGGGCGGCCCATCCCGTCGGTACCGAGATAGATCCGACATGCTGGCTCGAGGCGATGGACAATGCAATCGCCGCGGCGGGTGGGCTCGGCGACGTCGCAGCGGTATCCGTCGGAGCTCAACAGCACGGCATGGTGTGTCTGGACAGCGGCGGCGAGGTCGTCAGGCCGGCGCTGCTGTGGAACGACACTCGTTCGGCGAAGGCTGCGATGGATCTGGTCGAAGAACTCGGCGGATCGAAGGCGTGGGCCGACGCGGTTGGCGTAGTTCCGGTCGCCGCGGTCACGGCAAGCAAGCTTCGATGGCTCGCAGATCACGAGCCAGGCAACGCCGATCGCACTGCCGCGGTGTGTCTTCCGCATGACTGGCTGTCCTGGAAATTGGGCGGGTCCGGTTCAATCGAGGAGCTCGCCACAGACGCGGGCGACGCAAGTGGAACCGGCTATTACGCTGCCTCGACGCGCGAATACCGTACCGACTTGCTGGCGTTGGCATTTCGCGATCGCACCCCCCATGTTCCCCGAGTTGCATCGCCGAACGACAAGATCGGAAGCACTGACCCCGGGGGAATCATCGGACCGGGTACGGGTGACAATGCCGCAGCCGCACTGGGTTTGGGAGCAGTCCCCGGTGACGTGATCATCTCGATCGGAACATCCGGCGTCGTGTCGGCTGTATCGGCCACCCCCACGCACGATCCCAGTGGAAACGTGGCAGGATTCGCGGACGCAACCGGTCTGCACCTGCCGCTCGTGTGCACTCTCAACGGCGCGCGCATTCTTGATGCGACGGCGTCCATTCTCGGTGTCGATCACGCCGAACTGTCCCGGTTGGCGTTGACCGCGCCCCTCGGAAACGACGGACTGGTCATGATTCCGTACTTCGAGGGCGAGCGGACGCCCAACCGCCCCGACGCCACGGGAGCAATGCACGGCTTCCGGCTGCAGAACTCGACGCCGGCGCATTTCGCGCGCGCCGCAGTCGAAGGGCTCCTGTGCGGCTTGGCTGACGGCGTCGACGATCTGGTTCGTCAGGGCGTCGAGGTGAAGCGAGTTCTCCTCGTCGGAGGCGGAGCGAAGTCTCGCGCTCTCTGTGAGATTGCGCCGGCAATTCTCGGAGTGCCGGTCGTAATCCCTGCTCCGGGTGAGTACGTCGCCGAAGGGGCATGCAGGCAAGCAGCATGGGCACTGTCCGGGGACACGCAGCCGCCGGTGTGGCCGAAACCGGAAGAGCGACGATTCGACGCCGAACCAGCTCCCCACGTGCGCGAGCGCTACGCGTCGTTGCGCGAACTCACCGAAGGTGTGTAACCACAGAGCCTGACACCGCTCGCTCGGTTAGGGTGACTCCGTGGACTTGTTGGTAGGTATAGACATGGGGACGGGTAGCAGCAAAGGGGTTCTGGTGACCCCTGACGGTGTGGTCCTGGCGACCGAGCAGATCGATCACCAGATCTCGATGCCCCGCCCTGGGTGGGCCGAGGTGGACGCCGAGAAGATGTGGTGGTCCGAGGTCTGTGAGATCTCGAAACGTCTTGTGGCACAGGTTCCCACGATTGCCAAGGTGGCCGGCGTATGTGTCAGTGGCGTCGGTCCGGCACTGGTGTTGTGCGACAGTGAACTTCGTCCTGTTCGTCCGGCTATCCTCTACGGAATCGACAGTCGAGCCTCGGCAGAAGTGGCCTCGCTGACCGAATTGTTCAGCGAGGAGGCAATACTCGATTGTGGTGGCAAACTCCTGTCGAGTCAGGCCGTCGGACCGAAGATCGAGTGGGTACGCATCCATGAACCGGAAACTTTTGCCGCGGCGACGCGGTGGTACGGCTCGAATTCGTACATCGCCGCAAAGCTGACCGGTGAGTACGTTCAGGATCATCACACGGCCAGTCAGTGTGATCCGCTTTATTCGGTCCGAGACTTCAGCTGGAAATCCGATTGGCTGGATCGCATTCTGGGGCATCTGGAATCGCCTCGTTTGGTATGGCCGAGTGATGTTGTCGGACTGGTACATGCTGATGCGGCCGAGCAGACCGGACTACCTGCCGGGACGCCCGTTGTCGCGGGTACTGTCGACGCCTTTTCCGAGGGGTTCAGTGTGGGGGCCCGCCATCCCGGGGATCTCATGCTCATGTACGGGTCGACGATGTTCCTGGTACAGGTGCTCGACAAGTTTCACAGCAATCCGGCACTGTGGACAACCGCAGGGGTTCAGGAGAATACTCTGGCACTCGCGGCCGGCACTTCCACTGCCGGAAGCCTGACCGGATGGCTTCAAAAGCTCACCGGTGATGCACCATTCGAACAGTTGCTCGCCGAGGCCGAGGCCGTGCCGGCCGGCGCCGAAGGGCTGCTGATCCTGCCGTACTTCGCCGGCGAACGTACCCCCGTGTTCGACCCCAAAGCCAGAGGCGTCGTCGCAGGACTGTCGTTGCGCCACGGCCGGGGGCATCTGTTTCGGGCCGCCTATGAAGGTATCGCCTTCGGAATCCGTCAGATACTCGAAATGTTCGGTGACACAGATGAACCTGTTCGCCGCACGATCGCTGTGGGAGGCGGGGTCAAGAGTCGGGTCTGGACACAGGCGATCAGCGACATCACCGGACACACGCAGTTGGTTCCGGCTCAGACCATCGGCGCCAGCTACGGCGATGCGCTGTTGGCTGCGATCGGGACCGGACTTGTTGCGCCGGATACCGATTGGACGACTCTGTCGCACGAAGTAGTGCCGAACGCAGCCAACAAGGCGATGTACGAGGATTTGTATCAAACGTGGTTGACGCTGTACCCGTCGACGAAAGAACAGATCCACGCCCTCGCCGAGTTCGGCTGAACGGTCCGATGGCTTCGGCCGCTCAGCTTACGAGGTAGCCGCCATCGATGGGAAGGTCGGTTCCGTTCACCATGGCGGCGGCATCCGACGCCAGCCAGACGACGGCTTCGGATACCTCGTCCGGCATGGCAAAGCGCCCAGTCGGGATACGGTTCAACATCGGTGCAGCCTTGTCGTGTTCACCCCATACCGTCTGGCCCATCTCGGTGAGTACAACCGTCGGGCAGACCGAGTTGGCCCGGACGCCGCGGCTACCTAATTCCAAGGCAAGCACTTTGGTGGCCATCACCAACCCGGCCTTTGCGATGCAGTACGAATAGTGCTCGGGCAACGCGCGCAAGGCTGCTGCCGAAGCAACCGTCACGATGGCTCCGCCGCCCGCGTCGGCCATGGCTGAGCCGATCTTCGCGGCTAGCAAGGCCGGCGCACGGAGGTTGACGTTCAGAACCGCGTCGAAGTTGGGTTCGGTGATGTCGGTGACAAATTCGGGATACGAGATTCCAGCGTTGTTGACCAGCACATCCAGGCCACCGAATACCGCGAGAGACTCCTGTGCGACCTGTGTCGGTGCGTCGGGTAATGCGAGATCTGCAACGAGAATCTCGGCGCGGACGGCAAAACTGTCGCGGAGTCGGTCGGCCAGCGTTGTCAGTTCGGAGCGGCTACGACCGGAGACGATTACGTCCGCGCCGGCCTGGGCAAAGGCGTGTGCGATTTGCGCGCCGATGCCTTTCGACGCTCCGGTGACAAGAGCGCGTTTTCCGGCGAGCGGGCGAGCTGACGCAGTAGGCATGGCAAAGCCTTTCGAAGTTACTCGACCGCAAGTATCTGTTGTGCGGTGGTTGGGTCGGTGACAAGTTGATTGAAGTACCGGCTGCGCGCACCGGCAATGATAGGAGCGACTTTCTCGGCGCCGACGGCCACGGCGATGCCCACCGGGATATCTTGCAGTGCAGACAGTTCGAGCGCAATAAGGCGTTCGCTACCGGGGAAGTCGACGGTGTGGCCGTCGCGATCGTAGAATCGAGAGCAGATGTCGCCCACGGCTTCTCGAAGCGATGACGACGTTATCGGGACGAACTGCGGAATGTCGGCGCGCAGTAGAGGTGGAGCGCCGATGCCCATGAGGATAGCCCGAGCCTGTGGCCACAGGCCGAGAACTCGCTGTATGGCCGGATCCTTGGTGAGGGTCGGATACAGATCGGGTCCTGGAAGCGCCGGCGCAAAAAGATAATTCGGACGTCCGCCGATCTTGTTCGAGATCAAGCGGGTGATCTCGTTGGTCTGGTACCACTCTTCCGGTTGGTCGTTGCCACCAACAGTGGGAGCGACGAGGACCCCTGGGATGGGTGTCAGATCATATTGTGCGACTTCGTATACCGTGCGCCCGGAGGACACGAGCAGTACGTCACCTGGCATGAGGCCGGCCCCGGCGAGGGCCTCGGCTGTCGCCGGGGCAAGTACCGAGCCCATGACGTCGACCGTGCCCTTCTGCTGCGCCGGAGTGGGCAGAGGTCCAGACAGGTACACGCGGTGCAGTCCGAGTTTGACGCGCAACCGCTCGGCCAGGCTTCCGTGTGCTTCTTCTTGCGGCGGTACGACCTGGATGCGGACTATGCCCTGCCGTCGCGCCTCGGAAAGCATGCGACTGACAGTGGCACGGCTGGTGCCGAGGGCTTTTGCGACTTCGGCCTGAGTAGCTTCTTCGTCGTAGTAGAGCTTGGCCGCGGTGTAGAGCAACGCGCGCGTGAATGTGCTGTTTGTGCTGGTAGATGCCGAGCCGGCAGGCGTGGATGCGGGTAGTGGCATCGCGTCTGAGCTGCTGATCGGCATGACAGAAAGGTACCTCATGAACAGATGCTCACGCACCTAGTTCAGATGAACAATTGTGCTGGACATATGTAAAAGGATCCGATACTGTGACCGCCGACACATGAAATTGTGTTCATGTGCAGCTACTGGACCAGCGCATTGCGCCCCATCCAGACCTGATCCCAAGAGGAGACAAAGATGTCCGAGACGATGAAGGCGGTCATCTGCCACGGTCCGCGCGACTATCGACTCGAAGAAGTGCCGAAGCCTGTACCGGGCCCCGGTGAAGCGCTGGTTCGGGTCGAAGCAGTCGGAATCTGTGCGAGCGACTTGAAGTGCTACCACGGTGCAGCAAAATTCTGGGGCGACGAAAACCGTCCGGCTTGGGCCGAGACCGAGGTCATTCCGGGGCACGAATTTGTCGGTGAGGTTGTCTCGATCGATGCGGCAGGATCGAAGCGCTGGGGGATCCAGGTGGGTGACCGTGTGGTCTCCGAACAGATCGTTCCGTGTTGGGAGTGTCGCTACTGCAAGCGCGGGCAATATCACATGTGCCAGCCGCACAACCTGTACGGATTCAAGCGCGTCACCCCCGGCGCGATGGCCGAATTCATGGTCTACCCAGTGGAAGCTCTGGTGCACAAGGTATCCAAGGATCTGCCGGCAGCGCATGCCGCCTTTGCCGAGCCGCTGTCGTGCTCACTGCATGCAGTCGAACGAGCAGGCATTACCTTCGACGACGTTGTTGTGGTTGCGGGCTGCGGGCCGATCGGGCTGGGGATGGTCGCCGGGGCGCGAGCAAAAAGCCCCGCGCACGTGATCGCTCTCGACATGGCACCGGAAAAGCTCGAGCTCGCCAAACTGTGCGGAGCCGACATCGTCATCAACATCGCCGACGAGGACGCCGTGCAGATCGTCAAGGATCTCACCGACGGGTACGGGGCCGATGTCTATCTCGAAGGGACAGGCCATCCGTCCGCAGTTCCCCAGGGCCTCAACATCTTGCGTAAGCTCGGCACCTACGTCGAATACGGGGTGTTCAAAGACGACGTCAGCGTCGACTGGAGCATCATCAGCGACGACAAGGAACTTGATGTCCTCGGGGCGCACCTGGGGCCCGACTGCTGGCCTGCCGCAATCCGGATGATCGAGTCCGGCCTGCTCCCGATGGACAAGATCTGCACGCATCAGCTTCCGCTGGAAGATTTCCAGAAGGGGCTCGATCTGGTCGCCAGTGGTGCCGAGTCCGTGAAGGTCTCACTCATTCCCTGACAGTTCGCACAACCGACCTGTGCCGCAGGTCGTTCGAGATCCCACTCATCCATTCAGCGGAGAATCCACATGAGTCGTTTCACACCCCGCGTCCCATTCAGCGGTGGCCCGCAGCTCTCTCGTCGAGAGATGCTGCGGGCGTTCGGTATCGCGGGAATGGCTGCTGCAAGTGTGCCCATACTTTCCGCCTGTGGTGTCGGCGGTGGTGAGAAGCCGACTAACGGCGCGTCCGAGGTGACCGGCGGATTCAATTGGCGGGCGCTGGAAGGCACGAGCATCAACATCCTGCAGACTCCGCACCCGTATCAGCAGGCGTTGCAGCCACTCCTTGCTGATTTCACCGAGCTGACCGGAATCACGGTCAAGGCGGATCTGGTGCCGGAGGCGGACTACTTCACCAAACTCAACACCGAACTCGCAGGCGGAACCGGTAAGCACGACGTGTTCATGCTCGGTGCGTACTTCATCTGGCAGTACGGTCCACCGGCTTGGCTGGAGGACCTGAAACCGTGGCTCGAGAACACGTCCGCCACGAGCGACGAATACGACTTCGAAGATATTTACGAGGGGCTGCGAACTTCTACCCGTTGGGATTTCGAACTGGGATCCCCTCTCGGAACAGGGGGACAGTGGGCGTTACCGTTGGGCTTCGAGAACAATGTCGTCACTTACAACAAGAGGGTCTTCGACGACAAGGGAATTACACTCCCTGACACATTCGACGGATTGATCGAACTTGCAACGGATCTCACGGATCGAAGTGAGAACGTCTACGGAATCGCCACGCGAGGGTCGAAGTCCTGGGCGACGATTCACCCCGGATTCATGACGCAGTTCAGCCGCGAGGGTGCCAAGGACTACGAACTCCGCGATGGCGAACTGGTCGCCACCATGGATTCGGACAAGGCGGTGGCCTTCACGCAGAAGTGGATCGACATGATGCACGCTGCCGGACCGACTTCGTGGACAACGTACGACTATCCGCAGGCAACAGGTGATCTCGGTGACGGCAAGGCAATGATGGTGTACGACGCAGACAGTGCGACGTACCCGAAGAACAAGCCCGGAGCGAGTCGGGAAGCCGGGAACCTCGCTTGGTACCCGGGGCCGGCCGGGCCGGACGGCAGCTATGCGACCAACTTGTGGACGTGGTCGCTGGCGATGAATGCGCGTTCCGAGAAAAAGCATGCGGCCTGGCTTTTCCTGCAGTGGGCCACCAGCAAGGGAACACTCAACGACGCCGTCAAATCGGGTATCTTCGCGAACCCTGTACGCAAGTCCGTGTTCGACGAGACTTTCAAACAGGAAGTCGGCGATGGTATGCCGGGCTACCTCGAAACATTCGAGACGGTGATCGGCAGTTCCAAAATCCAGTTCACGCCTCAGAAGAAGTTCTTCGACACCACGGAGGACTGGGCCGTGGCGCTGCAGGACATCTACGGCGGCAAGGATGCGCAGTCGACGCTCTCCTCGCTCGCCAAGACCAACACATCCAAGGTAAACCTCTGATCCGCGGCGGATCACCGGAGCAAGGGAGTAAGGAATAGTGACTACCCAATCCACCCGTCCGCCGTCGGAGGCACCCTCCGCGAAACCGGCAGACGCATCGCCCCGCAACGTCGAACCTCCCGAAGTGCCGATGTGGCGACGCAAGTTGCGACCCTACATCCTCTCGATTCCGGCTGTGGTGATCGTTGTCGGAATTCTCTACCCGTTCGTGATCGGCGCGTACTACTCGTTCCTGAATTACGCAGCGGTGAATCCTGATCCACAGTTCGTGTGGTTCAAGAACTTCGCGAGTGTCCTGGGCGACTCGAGCTTCTGGACCAGCGTGCGCGTGACTGGAGTCTTCGCGATTGTTGCCACAGCGGTCGAAACCGTGATCGGCGTCGGCATCGCGTTGCTGCTCAACCGTTCGAGCTTGATCGGGAAGATCTTCGAGAAGGTGCTGATCCTTCCATTGATGATTGCACCTGTCATCGCCGGTGTGATCTGGAAACTGATGTTCAATCCGCAGTTCGGAATTTTGAATCACGTTCTTGGACTGGGTAACACATTCGACTGGTTGAGCAGTCAGAATGCACTGTGGTCGGTCATTCTGGTGGACCTGTGGATCTTCACTCCCTTCGTGGCGATTCTTGTTCTCGCCGGAATGCGTTCGCTGCCGAAGGAGCCGTTCGAAGCATCCGAGGTGGACGGTGCCAGTTGGTTCTACATGTTCCGCAGGCTCATGCTGCCTATGTTGTGGCCCTACATTCTGGTCGCCGTGATCTTCCGATTCATGGACAACCTCAAAGTGTTCGACGCGGTGTACGTCCTGACTGCGGGTGGACCAGGACTGTCCACCCGAACGCTCCAGATCGGTGCATTCGAGGATTCGATCATCAATCTCGACTATTCCCGCGGCAGCACCTACATGTTCTTGCTGTGGATCATCGTGTTCGTCACCGCGCGCTATCTGGTGAGCGTGTTGGGCAAGGCGCAGCGTCGTGCTGCCGGAGCGGAGTCGTAAAGTCATGGCCAGTGAATTGATGCCAGGCCAGAAGAGATTCACCGTCGGTGCCGTAGCCGCGGACATCGTGTTGGTCGTGTGGTTCGTCTTCTCGCTCTTTCCCATCCTGTGGATGTTTCTGCTGGCGCTGAAGACTCCGGCCGAGCAGACCACCACATACTTCAAGTTCAGTCCCACGTTCGAGAACTTCGGAACCGTGCTGAGTCAGAAGGGCACGGATCTGACGAGTGTCGACTTCAAGTCGGCCCTGCTGACCAGCTTGATCAATTGTGGTGGCGCTGTTCTTGTTTCGTTGGCTATCGGAATTCCGGCGGCGTATGCTGCCGGGCGTTGGAAGTACAAGGGATCCAACGATTTGATGTTCAACATGCTTTCCTTCCGCTTTGCGCCGGAGCTGATGGTGATCGTCCCGCTGTTCGTCATCTACAACCAGATCGGGTTGTTCGACACCAAACTCGGGATGGTGTGGGTTCTTCAACTGGTGACGATGCCTCTGGTGGTCTGGATCCTGCGCTCGTACTTCGAAGACCTTCCCGAAGACCTCGAGCAAGCAGCATTGTTGGACGGATACACCCGTAAGCGCGCGTTCGTGATGGTGGCACTGCCACTTGTTCGTCCCGGAATCGCTGCGGCAGCTTTGCTTTCGTTCATCTTCGCGTGGAACAACTACGTATTCCCTCTCATCCTGGCCGACAGTAACGCAGGAACCGTCACCGTCGCGGTGACCAAGTTCCTCGGTGGCGGCGGACAGGCCTACTACAACCTGACAGCTGCGGCGGCGGTGATCGCTGCTCTACCACCGCTGATTCTGGCGTTGACGATTCAGCGATACCTTGTCCGCGGACTGTCGTTTGGGGCGGTGAAATCCTGATGGTCGCACTTACTGTCAAAGCATTGACGAAGCACTACGGAAAGACCGTGGGCATCGACGGTATCGACCTCGACGTGGCAGACGGTGAATTCCTGGTCATTCTGGGACCTTCCGGCGCAGGCAAGACCACGACGCTCAAGTCGATAGCCGGACTCGTCGAAGTCGACGACGGTACCGTCGACATCGGTGGAGTGGACATGACTCTCGTCGAGCCATACCACCGTAACGTCGCCATGGCCTTCGAGAGTTACGCCCTCTACCCGCAGAAGACGGTGTCGGAGAATCTGGCGTCACCACTCAAATCCGGTCGAACCGGAAAATACTCGGAGGACGAGCAGAAGCGCCGTATCGACGCGGTCACGAAAACGCTGGGAATCAACCACTTGCTCGAGCGGTTCCCGCGAGAGTTGTCCAACGGACAACGGCAGCGTGTCGCACTCGGTCGTGTGCTGGTGCGGCCGGCTGACGTGTACCTCCTCGACGAGCCGCTCTCACACCTCGACGCCAAACTACGTGCTGCGATGCGTGCAGAATTGCGTCAGCTCGGCCAGATGTCCAATACCACAACGGTGTACGTGACGCACGACTATCAGGAAGCGCTCGCGCTGGGTGATCGAATCGCAATCCTGAGGGAAGGGCGGCTGGTCCAGATCGACACCCCGGCCAACATCTGGCATGCGCCCGCTGACACGTTCGTGGCACGCTCGCTCGGTCAACCCGAGATCAACGTGTTCGACGCAGCAGTCGACGGCGCGGTGCTCCGGGTTCTGGGCACCGAGCTGGAGGTCGCGATTCCGGCCGACATCTCGATTTCGTCGTCGGTCGGCGCTCGCATCGGTATCCGACCGTGTGACATCGAGATTCGCGCAGATTACTCGGGAAACTCCGCCGCGGTGGCCGTACGCGGCCGGATTCAACTGGTAGAGCGGCTTGGCCGCAATGTCGAACTCTCGATAGATCTCGGCGGCGGGGTCACGATGATCGGTCTGTCGTCGGGTGGTTCGCTCGCGGTCGAAGGTGCCGAGATCGTTGTGGAAGTCGCTCGCCAGAACATTCACCTGTTCGAGGGCGCACCAGAAGGAACAGACAGTCGACGACTCGGCAGCGCGATCGTCGGCGCCGGTAGGACCGGCGAAAGTGCAACGACCTACGCAGCACAGGAGGATGGGCGATGACCACTACCGCCGATAGTCGTAGCGGCGCGAAGGTTGCGCAATCACTGACCTTGGACAACCTGGAGAAGACCTACTCTTCGCGTGGGCGGGCAACATTCCATGCGGTCAAGGGAATCGACCTGCACATCGAACCCGGTGAATTGGTTGCGCTACTGGGTCCTTCGGGATGCGGCAAGACGACAACCCTTCGGATGATTGCCGGACTGGAGACCGTCTCGAGCGGGGAGATCTTGATCGGTGACCGGAAGATCAGTCAGCTGGCACCCGGGAAACGAGGCGTCGGGGTTGGATTCGAGAGCTACGCTTTGTATCCGCCGCTCTCGGTGCGCGACAACCTCTCGTACGGATTGAAAGCCCGAAAAGTAGCGGGCGCAGACGAACTGGTGTCCACCATTGCGCGTCGTCTGGAGATGGAGGACCTACTCGACTTGCGGCCGGCCGGATTGTCGAGCGGACAGAAGCAGCGGGTTGCACTCGCTCGGGCGCTTGTGCGCAACCCGCCGGTGCTGCTCCTCGACGAACCGCTCTCGCACCTCGACGCGTCGGCGCGGCAACGGGTTCGGCGTGAACTGAAGATGCTGCAACGCGAATTCGGCTACACCACAATCGTGGTCACTCACGACCAGGTCGAAGCGCTGAGCTTGGCCGACCGGCTTGCGGTGATGGACGGTGGCATCATCCAGCAGTACGGCACTCCTGACGAGGTGTTCGACGATCCAGCTAACATCTTCGTGGCGGAGTTCGTGGGCGAACCGCAGATCAACATGTTCGACGGAATTGTGCGCCTCGAGAACGGATCTGCGGTTGTTGCCATAGGCTCGGCTGGTACCTTACCGGTCTCGACACGCAATGTCGTTGAGGGGCAGTCGGTTCGGGTCGGAGTTCGCCCCCAAGACATGACTATGGTGTCGGGGCCTGCCGGGCATCGGCAGATCACGGTGCACGTGAAGCATTTCGAGCACCTGATGGAGTTCGGTTTGGTGCAGGTGAATGCAGCGGGAACCGAGTCGACGGGCTCGGGATCAACGCTGATGGTTCAGACACCGGCCCACGAGAGGTTTGCGGCAGGCGACGAGTGCGCGGCGACTGCTCTTCCTGAACGTGTCTATCTATTCGACCCCGAAACCGGAAATCGACTGCGTTAGAGGTATTTTGTCATGACTCGGCTATTCAACGACCCCGCGACATTTACGGAAGACATGCTCGAGGGTTTCCTCGACGCCAACTCCGACTATGTTGTCGGTGTGCCAGGCGGTGTTGTACGTGCCCAGGAGACTCGACCGGGCAAGGTTGCGGTCGTCGTAGGTGGCGGTTCCGGCCACTATCCCGCGTTCTGTGGTGTTGTCGGGCCGGGGTTCGCCGACGGCGCAGTAGTGGGAAATATCTTCACGTCTCCCTCCGCAGCGGAGGCGACCTCCGTCGCTCGCGCTGTAGACAGCGGTGCCGGCGTGCTTCTGACGACCGGAAATTACGCGGGTGACGTGATGAACTTCTCGCTCGCAGTGCAAGCTTTGGCGCACGAGGGAATCGACGCTCGGTATCTACCGGTCACCGACGATATTGCCAGTGCATCCGCGGAGGACATCACGAAGCGGCGCGGAATCGCCGGTGATTTCACGGTGTTCAAGATCGCATCGGCGGCTGCGGAAGCAGGATACGACCTCGACGAGGTACAGCGAGTAGGACGCGCGGCAAACGACAACACGCGAACACTCGGTGTTGCTTTCGACGGATGTACCATGCCGGGCGCAGATCACCCACTGTTCGCCGTGGAAACCGGAATGATGGATCTGGGGCTGGGCATTCACGGAGAACCGGGTGTGTCCACGCACGAGATGCCAAGTGCCGCAGAACTGGCGAAGCTATTGGTCGACGGTGTGCTTGCCGAACGGCCGGACGGCTCCGGGACCCGCGTCGCAGTGATCCTCAACGGACTCGGGCGTACCAAGTACGAGGAATTGTTCGTGGTCTGGGCTACCGCGGCGAAGCTGTTGCGGGAGGCCGGATACACGGTTGTCTCGCCGGAGGTCGGAGAGTTGGTGACCAGCCTCGACATGGCCGGTTGTTCACTGACGCTCATGTGGCTGGACGAGGAACTCGAATCGTTCTGGACCGCAGCCGCGGACACTCCGGCATTTCGGCGCGGAACATTCGGTGTGGCAACACGATCGGGGGAGCGTCGTACTACCACTTCCGTGCAAGAGACGTCCGGTGTGAGCGCTGCGGGCGACGACCGGGGACGGCTGTGCGGAGAAACTGTGGCTACGGTGATCGATGCTCTCGCTCGGGTGATGGCGGTCAACGAAGAAGAACTGGGTCGCATCGATGCGGTGGCAGGTGATGGAGACCACGGGCGCGGGATGGTTCGCGGAACCGAATACGCGACGCTGGCAGCGCAGGCCGCAGCCGCGCAGGGTGCCGGTCCACAAGGAGTTTTGACTGCAGCGGGTGAAGCCTGGGCAGCAAAGGCGGGCGGGACGTCCGGCGTGCTGTGGGGTGCCGCGCTTACGGCGATGGGGACCCGGTTGGGTGACAAGGGACAACCAGGCGCCCATGATCTGGCTGACGGTGTACGGGCGGGCTACGACGCGATAGTGGCGCTCGGTGGAGCAAAACTAGGCGACAAAACGATGCTCGATGCTCTGTGGCCGTTCGTGGAAACCTTGAGTGCCGCAGTCGGAAACGGGGTCCTCACGGCGCAAGCGTGGGACGAAGCCGCCGACGTTGCCCAGACCGCAGCCGACGCCACGGCGCAATTGCGCCCGCTGGTGGGTCGGGCACGACCGCTGGCAGAACGGAGCGTCGGGACCCCGGACGCCGGCGCGATATCCATGGCGATGTGTGTCCGTACCGTCGCTGATTTCTTGAACACGAACTCTGAACGCAAGGAGCACGATCATGGCTGAGCGACTTCGTATCGTCGTCGGTTGCGACGATGCCGGCTTGGAGTACAAGCAGGCACTCAAGGCCGACCTCGAAGCCGACGACCGCGTGGAGGTCGTGACCGATGTCGGCGTCGGGAACGACGAGCACACTGCGTATCCGCACGTTGCTGTTACTGCCGCGAGGTTGGTGGCCGACGGCAAAGCCGACCGGGCGCTCCTCGTGTGTGGAACAGGATTGGGCGTCGCTATCAGCGCCAACAAGGTCCCGGGGATCCGGGCGGTGACTGCCCACGACAGTTTCTCGGTGGAGAGATCAGTGCTCAGCAACGACGCACAGGTCTTGTGTTTCGGGCAGCGAGTGGTCGGCCTCGAACTCGCCAGACGGCTGGCGAAGGAGTGGTTGGGCTACCACTTCGACGCTCAGAGCGCCTCTGCCGAGAAGGTTGCTGCCATCGGCGAATACGAGACAGTCGGTAAGTCGGGCGACTGCTGAGCGCTCCCTACAGAAGCCCGAACTTCCGCACTGCGTCGAGTAGCGCGTGCGGGCGTTCGGTCGTCGGCAGGGGATCGACGAGTGCGAACTGGCAACCGACGTCTCGGGCCGCGCCGTCGGCGACGTCGCTGTCACCGATCATCAGGGTCTGCGCCGCATCCACATCCAGCTGTGCCAGGGCGTATTCGAAGATCGCGGGTTCCGGTTTGACTGCACCAACCTCGAACGACAGGACGAACTCGTCGACCCAGACGTCCCAGCCGCGGTCGACGAACGCCGGACGGATGTCGAAGGCGATGTTGCTCAAGACGGCAGTGCGTACGCCCTTCTCCGACAATGACTTCAGGACCTCACCGGTATCCGGGTACGGCGACCACTGGTCCGGATCGACCAGCAGCGCGTAGAAAGCCTCGGCTCGAACGGGATCGGGCACCCCGGACTTACTCAACACGTCGAGGTAAGCCTGACGATGCAACTTCGGATCCCGGTCGCGGTTCTCCCACGCGTAGATCCCGGCTTCGTCCATCTCGACGGTTCTGCCCACCGGCGCGGTCATCCGACGCATCAACTCGGCTTGAGCGTGCACGTCGAGCGGATCGCCTTGATGATCGACGAGGTGCTCGGTCCAATCGTCGCTCTCCTCCAAACGGAAGAGGGTTCCGGAGAAATCGAACAGCGTCGCGGCGATATGTCCGTCTTGATGGGCCGTGCTGTCAGTGTTCACCTCGACAGGTTATCGGCGTCCGCTTTCCGATGCTTGATGTGAGCCAGTGCACGCGTACTTTGAGAGAGCACATTTTCCGAGGTTCCCCCGACGGGCACGATTTCGATGCCCCGGATGAACCGTATGACGAGGGGGATCCTCCGTGTCCGACCACGCGAATACACCAGACCTGACGAAGCCGTCCGGCGAAGACCCCCACCTCTCACGTCAGCTGTCCAACCGGCATATCCAGCTGATCGCCATTGGTGGTGCCATCGGCACCGGACTGTTCATGGGATCGGGCAAGACGATCTCGCTTGCCGGGCCTTCCGTGATCTTCGTGTACATGATCATCGGCTTCATGCTCTTCTTCGTCATGCGGGCGATGGGGGAGTTGCTGCTCTCGAACATGGCGTACAAGTCGTTCTCCGACTTCGCCGCGGATCTGCTGGGCCCTTGGGCGGGATTCTTCACCGGCTGGACCTACTGGTTCTGCTGGATTGTCACCGGCATCGCGGACGTCATCGCGATTTCCGGATACTTCAAATACTGGTGGCCAGGTCTCGCGGCATGGATACCTGCTTTGCTGACGATCGCGGCGCTGCTGCTCCTCAATCTCCCGACCGTTCGCGCCTTCGGTGAAACCGAGTTCTGGTTCGCGCTGATCAAGATCGTCGCCATCGTCAGCCTGATCATCGTCGGCATCGTCATGGTCGTCTCCGGGTTCACGGCGCCGAACGGTGCCACCTCGGGTATCGACAACCTCTGGAACGACGGCGGCATGTTCCCGACCGGATTCATGGGCTTCGTGGCCGGCTTCCAGATCGCCGTGTTCGCCTTCGTGGGCATCGAACTGGTCGGCACCACCGCCGCCGAGGCGAAGGACCCGGAGAAGAACCTGCCGAAGGCCATCAACTCCATCCCCATTCGTGTCCTGCTGTTCTACGTCGTTGCACTGACCGTGATCATCGCGGTGACTCCGTGGCGCGAAATCAGCGCAGACAAGAGTCCGTTCGTCGCCATGTTCACACTCGCCGGCCTCGGCATCGCTGCATCTGTCATCAACTTCGTCGTGCTGACCTCCGCTGCGTCTTCGGCCAACTCGGGTATCTACTCCACCTCGCGCATGGTGTTCGGCCTTGCACAGGAGGGCGACGCACCGCGGGCACTCGGCAAGCTGAACTCGCGCAAGGTCCCCGCGAACGCCCTGATGTTCTCCTGCATCTTCTTGCTGGCGTCGCTGATCCTGCTGTTCTCGGGCGATTCCGTGATCGAGGCCTTCACCGTCGTCACGACCATCTCGGCGCTGCTGTTCATGTTCGTGTGGACGATCATCCTGGCGAGTTACATGGTGTACCGGAAGCGTCGTCCGCACCTGCACGAGGCGTCGAAGTTCAAGATGCCCGGCGGCATCGTGATGTGCTGGGTCGTGCTCGCGTTCTTCGTCTTCATCCTCTGGGCGCTGACAACCAAGGACGACACCCTGCAGGCACTTGTCGTCACACCGATCTGGTTCGTGGTTCTGGGTATCGCGTGGGCGATCATTCGTCGCCGACCCGCTCACCGGGCACGATACGACGCATTCAAGTCAGAACTGGACGCCAGCCGACAGAACGGCGAGAAATAGTTTTGGTCAAGATCGGGTAACGGTGGCGGCCGCCTTGATCAAACTGTTACATTCTTCGGCAGACAGAGGAGCGGGCTTCATCAGAAGGACGCTGCACGCCGACGACTGACGGAGTACACACTGTGGGAAACCACCACCGCACGGGCAATGACGATGTTGTCTTCGAGATCGATCCCGAGGCAGCAAGCGGCCGCCACCGCACCCCGTCGGCTGGCCCTGGTGCCGGTGTCAAGGCGGGTGTCGTAGCTGCGGCTACCGGTGCACTCCTCGTCGGTGCAGGCCAGATGGGTGCAGGAACCGCTGCTGCGGCGCCGGCAACTCAGACCATCGCCGGCATCGAAATCCCGCAGGGTCTGCTCCCCGAGGGCGTTGTCGTTCCGGCTGAATTGGCGGCACTTCCCGCTCTCGACATTCCCGAGCTTCCCGATTTTACTGCCGATCTCAACACGCAGGCACAGCAGTTCCTCGCGGGGATCAACCCCGGCACCTCCGCTCGCACCGTGCAGCCGGTGTCCGGAACGCTGACCTCCACCTTCGGTTCGCGCTGGGGAGCACACCACGGCGGCCTCGACATCGCGGCTCCGATCGGTACGCCGATTCTGGCTGCAGCAGACGGCCAGGTCATCGACGCCGGCCCGGCGTCAGGTTTCGGCCTCTGGGTTCGCGTGCAGCACGACGACGGCACGGTCACCACGTACGGCCATGTCAACGACTACCAGGTCAACGTCGGCCAGCGCGTCAATGCTGGCCAGCAGATCGCCACAGTGGGTAACCGTGGACAGTCCACCGGCCCGCACCTGCACTTCGAGGTTGCCGAGAACGGCGCAAAGGTCGATCCCGCAGCGTGGCTGCAGGCTCGCGGCGTGGCTGTCACCTGGGTAGACAACTCGTAAAGAGAAACTTTCGGAGAACTGCGGTGGCGTCGGGAAATTCTTCCTGGTGCCACCGCAGTTCTCGTTTGTCGGTGACACCGGCCGGATAGCCTTCAGTGACGTTGATCGTCGAAGGGGGAATGCGCGATGGGTGCAGAAGTCACGGCGCGAGAATTCACGCGGGCGGACCGTAGGCTCTTTCGCAAGAAAGTGCGGTCTTGCGTCGACGCCATGAAGCAGATGCTCGACGGTGGTGACTTCCGAGACGCCGTCGACAAGCCGGCGCCGCTGCTGGGCATGGAGATCGAATTCAACCTGGTGAACGGGGACATGGCTCCTGCGATGTCCAACCGTGAAGTGCTCGAATCCATCGACGACGCTGCGGTTTTCCAAACCGAGCTCGGACAGTTCAACGTCGAGATGAACGTTGAACCCGGCCCACTCACCGGTGATGCAACTTTCGAATTGGAAAAGAAACTGCGCGCCTCCCTCGACGTCGCAGACGCGCGAATCCATGCGCACGACGCCGAGATGGTGATGATCGGGATGCTGCCGACTCTGCAACTCGAGCATCTCGATCGAGAGTGGATCACCGCGAACCCGCGCTATGAATTGCTCAACGAGCAAATTTTCACCGCTCGAGGCGAGGACATCGAACTCGACGTCGAAGGTGTCGCGCTACCTGGCAGCGACGTGGAAATTCTTCGGGCCGATACCAATTCGGTAGTCCCGGAGGCGGCATGTACGTCCATGCAGTTGCATCTCCGCGTTGCGCCGGAAGAGTTTGCCGCGCATTGGAATGCCGCGCAGTGTCTGGCCGGCGTACAGGTGGCGTTGGCGGCCAATTCTCCTTTCCTGGCAGGCAAGGCGCTCTGGCACGAATCGCGCATCCCGATCTTCGAGCAGGCCACGGACACAAGAACTTTCGAGCTGAAGAACCAAGGTGTGCGGCCGCGGGTGTGGTTCGGTGAGCGGTGGATCCACTCGGTGCTCGACTTGTTCGAAGAGAACTCGCGGTACTTCCCGGCCCTGCTGCCTGACGTGTCGGACACCGATCCACTGGAAGTGCTCGCGGCGGGCGGAGTTCCGGAGTTGAGCGAGCTTCAGATGCACAACGGCACGGTCTATCGCTGGAATCGTCCGGTGTACGACTGCTCGGATGGCAAGCCGCACTTGCGCATCGAGAATCGAGTGCTGCCGGCCGGACCGACTGTCGTCGACATCATGGCCAATGCGGCCTTCTATTACGGCACAGTTCGGGCGCTGGTGAACGCGGAGCGGCCACTGTGGTCGCACATGTCGTTCCATGCGGCAGAAGAGAACCTGCACATCGGCGCCAAGTACGGACTCGACGCAACTTTGTACTGGCCGGAGATCGGTTGGGTCGGTGCCGACGAGTTGGTCCTGCGAAGGCTGCTGCCGTTGGCGGACGAGGGTTTGGCGGACTTCGGATTGTCCGCCGCGGCCCGCGATCGGTATCTCGGCGTTATCGAGGGGCGGTGCCTGAATCGGCAGACCGGTGCCGCCTGGCAACGAGAGCACGTGGCGCGCGCGGAGGCCTCGGGCGCGGACCGCTCGACTGCGCTCACCGGAATGCTCCGCGGTTACGTCGAGAACATGCGGGCGGGAGATCCCGTTCACACCTGGTCCTGATTGCTCTGCTAATTCTCCTATCCGTCAACAGTTTCGGGGACCTAAGTCCCCGAAATGAAGAGGGGGCGACCCCAAAAAAGCCGGACAAGTGGGATGGTTAGAGTGAAAGTGGCTCGGTTACTTCTTCAGGAAGGTGGGCACATGAGTTCACGCGAACATAACAGTGTTGTTGTCGGAGTCGAGGGTTCGGACACTGCGTCCACTGCGCTCCGCGAGGCCGCGAAAATCGCCGCCCAGCGCGAATTGCGACTCGACATCATCCACGCTCTCGACTTCGCGCCTTACGGTTTCGGCGGACCGTACGTCGACGCGGGTGGGGTGTACGAATGGGTCGAAGAGGCGGGAAAAGCGATCTTGGCAGAGGCGGAACAATTCGCCCATGAGATCGATCCGAAACTCGAAGTTCACACCGAAATCGCCATCGGCAGCGCAACTCAGTGGTTGATCGAGAGTTCGGCGCAGGCCAGGCGGGTCGTTGTCGGAGCGTCCGCTTCGGGCAAGGCGGCGACGGCAGTTCTCGGTAATACAGCGGTCGGTGTTGCCAGTCACGGCAAGTGCCCGGTCATCGTCGTGCGGGACCGCGACGGCGCAGTGCCTTCGGAGGGACCCGTCGTGGTCGGCGTCGACGGCAGTGCGCTCAGCGCGCAAGCAGTGGGCGCGGCATTCGAGGAAGCAGCGTTCCGCGGCGCCGAGTTGGTGGCGCTGCACGTGTGGAGTGACCTCGGCAGCGCGGCATTCGAAGACCCGAGGGCAGCTGCGCTTGCCCCGCAGTCTCTTGAAGAGGAAGAGCACGCAGTACTCAGCGAGAGCTTGGCCGGTTGGTCCGAGCAGTACCCGGACGTGAAGGTCCGGCGCGAGGTATACCTCGACAACCCACGAGGACGGCTGCTCGACTGGTCGGCAAAAGCGCAGCTTGTTGTAGTCGGCAGCCGTGGCCGTGGTGGATTCCGTGGCATGCTCCTCGGCTCGACCAGCAATACTCTGATCGCTTCGGCCAAGTGCCCCGTCATGGTGGTTCGCCCCGAAGAATCCTGACCTCTCCAAGTTCTCCCGCTACCCCGTTCGTTTCGGTCATCGAATACGAACGGGGTAGTCACATGAATGCGGACTCATGTTCCGTAGTGTTCGATGTGAGTTAGGTGTTCGATGGGAGTACCAAGGCTGTGTGCGCGTCGCACACGGCGGCAATCGTCTGGATTGGGGTTACAACGTGCGTATCGGTATGGGTTTGAACTACAGCGGCGGGTTCGCCGAAACCGTCGAAGAGGTCGGTGACCTGGAGAAGGCGGGCCTGGACATCGCCTTCGTTCCGGAAGCGTATTCCTTCGACGCGGTCAGCCAGCTCGGTTACCTGGCGGCCAAGACGTCGACCATCGAACTCGCTTCGGGAATCTTCCAGATCTACACCCGTACGCCCTCGTTGACCGCCATGACGGCAGCGGGCCTGGACTTCGTCTCCAACGGTCGCTTCGTTATGGGCCTGGGTGCTTCCGGACCGCAGGTGATCGAGGGATTCCACGGCGTCAAGTACGACGCTCCGTTGGGACGCACGCGTGAGGTCGTCGAGATCTGCCGTCAGGTGTGGCGCCGCGAGAAGGTCGAATACCAGGGCAAGTACTACCAGGTTCCGCTCCCCGCCGAGAAGGGCACCGGACTGGGCAAGCCGCTCAAGCTGATCAATCATCCTGTGCGTGAGCGCATCCCGATCCTGATCGCTTCGCTCGGACCCAAGAACGTCGAACTGACGGCTGAGATCGCCGAAGGCTGGGAACCCATCTTCTTCCATCCGGAAAAGGCAGCAAGCGTATGGGGCGAGCCGATTGCGAAGGGCAAGGCCAAGCGCGATCCGAGCCTCGGCGAGCTTCAGGTGTACGCGTCGCCGGCCCTGGCCATCGGTGACGACGTCGACCACATGCTCGACTGGGTACGCCCGAGCCTTGCGCTCTACATCGGCGGCATGGGCGCCAAGGGCAAGAACTTCTACAACGACCTCGCGGTGCGATACGGCTACGAAGAGGCCGCCGAGAAGATTCAGGATCTCTACCTCGCGGGCAAGAAGGACGAGGCCGCAGCAGCGGTCCCGGACGAGCTGGTTCGCGCCGTGTCGTTGATCGGTCCCGAGAGCTACGTCAAGGAACGCGTCGCAGCCTTCGCCGAAGCTGGCGTCACGACGCTCAACGTCACGCCGTTGGCGGCCGATCGCAACGGCCGTGTTCAGCTGATCGAGAAGTTCCGCAAGATTTGTGACTGACCCTGCCGTGCGCCTTTATTTACCGCCGGCGGTTAATAAAGGCGCACAGCAGAGCGGGTGATTCGGGATCTCTTGCGCACGAAACCCGATTTTTGGCGCTTTCATATGGGACTTTTTTCACTTCTGACCGGTCGGGTTCTTCGCCTAACGTGGATCGAGTAGCCAGGATTTGCGTGCGAATCCGGCACCGGTGGCCTCGTTGACGCCCGAAAGGGATGTTGGCGGGGCCGTTGCCGCAGTCCACCCGAACTCGGAATGTCCGATTCGGGACTCGCGTCGGCTGATGAATCCTTTTTGCCGTCATTGGGCAATAGTGTGAGGGCGAAGAGATTCTCTGGTCGAGCGTGGAGGGACGAACATGAGTGCAACCAAACCCGTAGTCGTGGCAGTGGACGGCTCGGAATCGGCGTCGTCGGCTGTCGTCTGGGCCGCTCGAACGGCGGTGGCGCTCGGTCGTCCGCTGCATATCGCGACGGTGGTGCACATCCCCGCTTTCTACTACTCCGAGCCGTACCTCGCCGAGAGCTTCAAGGACGAACTTCGCCGCACTGCCACCGCTCGTCTGGACAGCGCGCAGATCCTCGCGCGGCAAAGCATCGACGACGACCTCGAGATCGTCACCGAACTACTCGACGGCAGCGTCTCCGATCGCCTGATCGAATTGTCCAAGGGCGCGTACGTCATTGCGCTCGGGCCCCGCGGGCATGGTGAATTCACCGGATTGGTCGTCGGTTCCGCGACGGTATCGGTCGTCTCGCACGGCGAATCTCCGGTGGCGGTAGTCCGGGGCCGGACGCTTGATGGTCGACCGCCGACCGAAGGTCCTGTCGTCGTCGGTGTCGATGGATCCGAAAGCAGCATCGAGGCAGTCGAGCATGCTTTCGAACAGGCATCCGCTCGGGGTGCAACGTTGATCGCCGTCAACGTGTGGAGCGATGTGAGCGTGCAGCCCTCCCTGGGCGCCACCCCCGACGATCCACTGTGGAGCAGCATCCAGACAGGTGAGGAAGTTGTCCTTGCCGAGCAATTGGCTGGTTTCACCGAGCGTTACCCAGACGTCATCGTCGAGAGAGTCGTCGCGCGTGACCGTCCGGTCCGAGTGCTGAGCGAATACGCGGAGACGGCGCAATTGATCGTCGTCGGCAGCCGTGGGCGCGGCGGATTCGCGGGAATGCTCCTCGGATCGACCAGTCGGGCACTGCTCCATACTGCGGATTGCCCGGTTCTCATCGTCCGGCACGTCAACAAGTGAAGAGAATGCATTCAATGACTTTTGAGTCCACCGTCTCCGGTACCGTTCGACGTGAGATGTCTTTTGGAGGGGTTCGATGACAACGCGGATATTCCTGGTCGACGATCACGAGATCGTCAGACGCGGATTGTTCGACCTACTCGGCGGGGTCGAAGACTTCGTGGTGGTGGGTGAGGCCGCATCCGTGGGAGAAGCATTGGCTGCGGTACCGCAGAGCAATGCCGACGTCGCGGTTCTGGACGTACGGCTGCCGGACGGCAACGGCGTCGAACTGTGCCGCGAACTGCGCTCGATGCTGCCCAACCTGCGCTGCCTGATGCTCACGTCGTACGCGGACGACGAGGCACTACTCGACGCGATCATGGCGGGCGCTTCGGGATTTGTCCTCAAACAGATTCTCGGAACCGATCTGGTTGCTGCGGTCCGCACAGTCGGGCGCGGCGGTTCACTGCTCGACAGTCGGGCGACGGAGGCGCTGATGCAGCGGATCCGTAGCGACCGCACCGCTGATCCGTTGGCCGAACTTTCCGATCAGGAGCGAGCAGTCTTCGACCTCATCGGAGAGGGACTCACCAACCGGGAGATCGGCGCGCGATTGTTCCTCGCGGAGAAGACCGTCAAGAACTACGTGACGCGTCTGCTCTCGAAGCTGGGCATGCAGCGTCGTACTCAGGCTGCGGTGCTGGCCACCGAAATCCGCAGCGGCAGTCGATAGGTCTACCGACCGGACTTCGGTCGATTCGAGTTGGTGCGCCCGAGCGGTACTCGCCAGAGCAGGCGTGCACCGCTCGGATCGTGGTTGACGATCGTGCACGTACCGCCGCAATGTTCGGCACGGCGCTCGAGATTGTGAAGTCCACTCTTGTGGAAGTCGGAGGGGAGTCCGACGCCGTCGTCCTCGATCGTGATCGCAAATTCGACGTCCGCGGTGACTGCGATGGTGATGTGGTGTGCGTGTGCATGCCGAAGGACGTTGCTCAGCCCCTCACGCAGCACAGCTTCGGCGTGCTGGTGGATCCCGGGATTCACCAGAGTGTCGATGGCGCCGGAGAATTGGACGCTGGGGGTCACGGCGGACTGTGCGGTGGCGTCGCCGATGACATCGAGGAGGCGTCGGCGCAGGCTCGACGAATCGGTGGCTGTGGGAGTCTGCAGATCGAAGATGGTTGTCCGAATCTCGCGGACTGTCTTGTCGAGCTGTTCGAGGGATCGTTTGACAATCGCGCGCGCCGACTCCGGGAGGGTCTCGTCCGGAAGCGTGCTCTGCAGGCTCATTCCGCTCGCGAACAGTCGCTGGATGACGTTGTCGTGCAGGTCTCGTGCGATGCGGTCGCGGTCCGCGAGAACCGACAACAGGCGTTGCGCCTTTTGTTTCTCGTCGAACTCGATTGCAACGGAGCCGAGTTCGGCCATCGACTCGATCCGGGTCAGTTCGTCGTGATCCCAGTGCGTGTTGGTCGAGTTCGACGCCACTATGACCGCGCCGACTACACCCGAGGCGACGCACATCGGTGCCACGACCGCACTTCCGGCCGACGGCACCAGTTCGGTGAGTGCACCTAAAGCGGTGAGTACCTGTAGCTTTCGAGTGCTCCGCACCACGTCGAACGGATAGGTCGTCGCTGGAATTCTGACTCCACGTGATGTTGTTCGGGCGCTGGCCGCAGCGTGAACCTGTGCGTATCCGTTCTCGCAGATCACCACGATCACGTCGTCGACGCCGGTCAGGTCCCGAACGCGACTGGCAAGAAGTTGCAGGCCGTCCTCGAGCGAGTCACCGGCCAGCAACCGCGAGCGAATGGCAGATGTTGCGGTGAGCCATCTTTCACGAGTTCGTGACTGCTCGAACAGCCGGGCGTTTTCCACAGCGATGCCGGCTGCGATGGCGAGGGCCTCGAGGATGACCTCGTCTTCTTGGGTGAACTCGGCTTTTCCTCGCTTCTCAGTCAGGTAGATGCTTCCGAACACCTTTCCTCGCATCATGATCGGCGCCCCGAGGAAACTCTCCATCGGTGGATGATTCGCGGGGAATCCCACCGATTCGGGATGGTCGCCGAGATGCGCCACACGCAAAGTTTGCGGGTGATTCATCAGAACACCCAGAACGCCATGACCTTCGGGGAAATGTCCCATGGTCGCGCGTTGGGACCCGGAGATTCCCTCGTACACGAATTCCGAGAGCCCGCCCCCCGGCGCCGCAACCCCCAGGGCGCCGTAGCGGCAATCCAGAACCGTTGTCGCAGAGGTGATGATCCGTTGGAGAGTCAGGTCGAGATCCAGACCTGAACCGACCACCAGGACTGCCTCGAGCAGACGGTGGAGTGTCGGTATGTCTGCATTGGAATCGCCCAGGCGGTCGAGCAACTCGCCGAACGTGCGTGCCGGACTGTGACCCGATGCTTCGACCATGGTCGAAGCATATCGCCTTGCAGGACGTCAGCCCTCCTGACGGCGACCTTCCCACCACGACGACCAGTGATGCTTGATTTCGTCGAACTCGTCATCGCTCAGGTCGTAGGTGGTCAGCAGGATGGACATGCCTCCGTCTGGCCGCTGCGGAGTTACCGACTGGGTCGCGACAGAGAGTAGACCAGGGCCGAGATCTTCGACTGTCAACCCGAATTGGTGATCGGTGACGTAGTCGACGACGCCTTCGAAATAGTCGCCGGGAGCGATTGTCGCCGCGTACCGACTTCCCGCTTCCAAACCGATTTCGGTGAGCCCGAGGACGGTTGCCGCATTCTCGCCAGGGAGCAGCAGGCCGTCGAGATAGATGGTTCTTCGCTCAGCGAGTCCGTGGTGCTCCACTGCGAATCTGAGCAACTGGAGGAACGTCGTCCATCCCTCGGTGATGTCGTCGTACCAGTCGTCGTCGGCAGATTTGGCCGGCCGATCGATGCGGACGACCGTCTTGCCGTCTTGTTCGAGAAGTGAGAAGCGGTCACCGTTTCCGAGTTTCAGCGTCAGTGCTTCGGGATCGGCCTCAGCGGTGGAGTAGATCTGGGTGATTTCGTCGTCGAGACCGTCGTACTCCCAGCCGAACCAACGACGAATCAGCGACGGGTCGCGCAGGGCGGGCCACAGAACGGACGGGGCTGCGACGATGGACACTTCGATCACGGTTTCGCTCACCCGGAAGACGGTACCGACTTCAACCCTTCATCGCGACGGTGAGCAGAAATGCAACGTCTTCGAGCGCTTCGACGCTGTGGCGGTCGGCCGGCACGGTGAGGAAATCACCGGTGGATCCTTTCCACTGGTCGCTCCCACACACAAGATTCAGCTTCCCGCTCAGGACCAACAGTGTGGCTTCGCCCGGACTGTCGTGTTCGGCGAGACTCTTGCCGGCGCTCAGTGCGATCACCGTCTGTCGCAGGCTGCGCTGGTGGCCGCCGTAGACGGTTTGTGAACTGCGACCGCTGGTCGCCGAGCCCGCCAGTTTCAACTGTTGGCGAGCGAGAGCGGTCAGTGACTTCTTGTCCATCGAAGACCTCTCGGAAGCGGTGAATGTCGTTCTTGGAGTATGACCGACTCACTCGCGAGGTGCCTCGTTATCGGCGGAAGTCGGTCAGCGCGTGTATTCCAGCCAGCGGAAGCGCAGCCCGCTCTTCTCCGAGGTCTGCCAGGGCTCGTCGGACTTCAGGTTCCATTCGGGGCCGATCTCGGGAGCAAAGGCATCACCGGCGATGTCGAGGTCGACCTCGGTCACCAGGAGATGCGTCGCGAATGGCAGTGCAGCCGAATAAATTTGCCCGCCGCCGACGACAAATACGTCACCGTCCGGCAACGCCAAGGCGTCGTCCAGCCTGTGGACTACCTCGGCGCCTTCGGCTTGCCATTGCGGATCGCGCGTGACGACGATGTTCCGACGCCCGCTGAACGGCCGGAACTTCAGCGGAATGGAGTCCCAGGTGCGCCGTCCCATGATCACCGGATGTCCCATGGTGACGCGTTTGAAGTAAGCCATGTCCTCGGACACGCGCCACGGGATCGTGTTGTCGACGCCGATGACGCCGTCGTGGGCCTGCGCCCAGATGAGGGTGACTGTGCGATCGGTCATCGTCAGACCGCTACCGGCGCTTTGATCGCCGGGTGGTGCTGATAATCGACGATCTCGACGTCCTCGAAGGTGTAGTCGAAAATGGAGTCGCGTTTGTTCAGCTTCAAGGTCGGCAACGGAAGGGGCTCGCGACCGAGCTGCTCGGTGACCTGGTCGACGTGGTTGTCGTAGATGTGGCAGTCACCGCCGGTCCAGACGAACTCGCCGACGTCGAGTCCGGCCTGCTGGGCCATCATGTGGGTGAGCAGCGCGTAGCTGGCGATGTTGAACGGAACGCCGAGGAACATGTCGGCGCTGCGCTGGTACAGCTGGCAGGAGAGCTTGCCGTCGGCGACGTAGAACTGGAAGAACGCGTGGCATGGAGCCAGAGCCATCTGCGGAATGTCGGCGACGTTCCACGCCGAGACGATGATTCGCCGCGAATCGGGGTTGGAGCGCAGGGTCTCGACGGTCTGCGTGATCTGGTCGATGTGCTCGCCCGAAGGGGTGGGCCAGCTACGCCACTGGACGCCGTAGACGGGGCCGAGTTCGCCGTTCTCGTCGGCCCACTCGTCCCAGATGGAGACGCCGTGCTCGTGCAGCCACGCCACATTGGAGTCGCCGCGCAGGAACCACAGGAGCTCGTTGACGATCGACTTGAGGTGGACCTTCTTGGTGGTGACGAGCGGAAAGCCGTCGGCAAGATCGAAACGCATCTGGTGACCGAAGATGCTGCGGGTGCCGGTTCCGGTTCGATCGGATTTGGCGGTACCCGTCTCCATGACGAGCCGGAGGAGGTCTTCGTAAGCAGTGGAGACAGTCACGGGAATCAGTCTAGGGCCTGCCTCGCTGTGCGCCTTTATTAACCTCCCGCGGTTAATAAAGGCGCACGGCAATATAGCCTCGGCACATGCGCGAACTCTTGGTGATCGGTATCGGTGCGGGTGATCCCGACCAGGTGACGGTTCAGGCGATCAAGGCCATGAACAGGGCCGATACGTTCTTCATCATCGGAAAGGGTGACGAGAAGCAGGCTCTGGTCGACTTGCGAACCGGCATCCTCGACGAGCACGTTCACCTCGACTACAAGGTGGTCGAGATCACGGACCCGCCGCGGGACCGAACCCCGACCGATTACGAGGGGGTTGTCGAGGACTGGCACGAGCGTCGGGCCGCGAAATTCGAAGCGGAATTCGCGGCCGAACCTGGCGTCGGAGCGATTCTCGTCTGGGGTGATCCCTCCCTCTACGACAGCACTCTGCGGATCGTCGAGCGCGTGCTCGCTCGCGGGAGAGTGACGTTCGACTACTCCGTCATCCCGGGAATCACCAGCGTGCAGTCGTTGGCTGCACAGCACCGAATCGTCCTCAACCGAATCGGCGAACCCATCCACATCACGACCGGCCGCAAACTGGCCGAGGGATTGCCCGACGGCGTGGACAACGCCGTCGTCATGCTCGACGCGCATTGCACCTTCACTCAGGTGGCCGAAGACCATGCCGAAATCTGGTGGGGGGCATACCTCGGAACCGCGGACGAGGAGTTGATTTCCGGCAACCTGCGCGACGTCGAAGATCGGATCGTCGCGCGCCGGGCGGAGCTGCGCGAGAAGCACGGTTGGATCATGGACACGTACCTCGTTCGGCGCTGACACCGACCGCGGATTTGCGGCCTCGATCCTGCGCTCTTGATCCCGAACGACGGTCTGCGCACCTATGATCTGCGCATGACATCGTTCGGGCAGGACCGACTGCAGTCGATTCTGCCCGCTCCGCGTGGCCGTGAAAAATCAGCTGTGAAGTCGGCTTTCGACCTTCTCGTTCAGTGGTATCGGCGTCCTGATCAGTTCGACAGTTTCAATCGATACCTCGCCACGAAGGGCCTGGAGCTAGCCGTCCGATTGCTGGTCATCGGTTCCCTGACGACGGTCATCGTTGCGATGACTCTGCTGCGCTTCAGCGACGCGGGCGTGCACAACCACGTCACCAGCGTCGTCAACGCCGTCATCATCGGAGTCACGGTCGCGGTGATCGTGCTCTTCTGCCTTCTGCCCGAAATCACGCGTCGGTGGTCGTACTTTTTTGTCGCCTACTGCGAGGTCGGCGTATTCGTCGGTGTGTTCTTGAACAGCGACCCCTTCATCGGGTTGATCCAGTGCGTGCTCTTGATACTGATCGGTGGTTACATCGCGTATTTTCACAACGCGAGACTCCAGGCGATTCACATCGCCCTGTCCATCGTGGTTCTGGCAGTGGTCGGACGAAAGGTCGCGGTCTACGCGGATCCTGCGTTGGCCACCGCACTGTGTCTGATCATCGCCACCGGGATCGTGGTCATCCCGTTCGCCTGCCAGTTCGTCCTCTCACTTCTCGGCTCCGACGCGGACAGTTCGGATGTGGATCCGTTGACCGGCCTTCTGAATCGGCGCGGGCTGCAGCGAGCTGTTGTCGAAATGGGGGCAACGGGGCATGCGTCGAGCAAGTCGTCGTATGTCGTCGCGATCGTCGATGTCGATTCGTTCAAGAGCGTCAACGACTCGCGGGGGCACGAGGAAGGCGATCTCGTACTTCGTCAGATTGCTGATCGACTGCGGTGGTGCGGCGGCGAGAAGGCGCTCTTCGCCAGATTCGGTGGGGACGAGTTCGTCTTGGTGGACACGATCGACGTCGGTGCAGCGCCCGCATTCGAGGACAATCTGCGAAGGCACCTGCGAATCGACGATCGTGATCCAGCGGTGACGACCAGCGTCGGAGTCGCGATCACCTCTGCCGAATGGTCTTCGATCATTTCCGACGAGGAGTTGACGGAACTGTTTCGAGTAGCAGACGCCTCGATGTACCGCGCGAAGGCCGCCGGCGGCGATCGGGTTGTGATGTGGGATGGCAAAGAGTGAGAATTGTCTGATTGCGGGGAGTTGACTGGATTACCCTGACCTTATGGAATCTGCCGAGAGTGTGGAGCGTTCGGACGCCGTCGCGTCTCAACGACCGCTCTCCGGTCCCGCATTCCGGCTGATCTCTTCTCAACTTGTCGATTGGTATCGGCGTCCGGACCAATTCGACACCTTCAATCGCTATCTCGCGGACAAAGGGTTGACCGTCGCCTCGCGGTTTCTTGTCGTCTGCTCGTTGGTGCTGGTCACGGTGATCATGTTCTTGACTCGCTTCAGTCCACAGGGACCGAACACTCCGCACGCGCGCACCGCGAACGCAGTCATCATCGTCATAACCGTGATGATGGCCGTCGCCCTCTCGACGAGGCGCAACCTCTCCCGTTCCTGGTCATACGCCTTTGTGCTCTATTCGGAAGTGGGAATAGCGGCCGCAATGCTGTTGTATTCCAATCCACTTGCGGCACTGGCCCATGCCGTGATGTTCTCGGTGATCGGTGGATACATCGCGTTCTTCCACAATGCTCGAATACAGAGCCTGCACATGCTGTGGGTATTCGTCGTAGTCATCGGCATTGTGACGCGCATTTCCGTTGTCGAGAACTATTCGGATGTTCCGGTTCTGGTCGCTTTGACAGTTCTCGTCGGCGCCGCGATCTACGTGATCCCCTTTGCCTGTCAGTTCATCTTCTCCATTCTCGGCACCGATGCGTTGAATTCGCAGTTGGACCCACTGACAGGACTTCTCAACAGGAGGGGACTGGCCGACGAGGTGCGACTGTTACTGGAGCGGTCGTACGCCAATTCGGCGCTTGTCGTTGTCGCCGCTGTCGACATCGATCGATTCAAGACCATCAACGACGAGTACGGGCACACAGTCGGGGACGCTGTGATCGAGAAGGTCGGATCGAGACTGGTCGAATGCGCCGGCCCGGCGGCCTTGATCGCACGGATCGGCGGTGACGAGTTCATCATCGTCGATTCGGGCGATCAACGCTCGGTCGATCGACTCGAACAAGAACTTCAGCGATCAACGGTCACTGCGCCCGACCATTCCGAGGTGGCCCTGAGCGTCGGAATCGCGAAGGTCGCAGGTCCTTTCGAATCGCCGGACGATGCACTCATCGCCTATCCCACTTTGCTGCGACGTGCAGATCGCGCGATGTACGCAGCGAAGGCGCGCGGTGGACACTCGGTGGTTCTGCTGACCGAAACGGACTGAGCACACGGTGAGTGTCCGTGGTCGGAGTTAGTCTGATGCCATGCCTGAACTACCCGAGGTGGAAGCGCTGGCAGGGTTCCTTCGTCAGCACGCGGTCGGCGCAGTAGTGGGACGCGTCGATATCGCTGCATTGAGTGTGCTCAAGACCTTCGATCCGCCGATCACGGCTTTGCAAGGGCGTGACGTCACGGGCGCCGCCCGCTTCGGGAAACATCTGGCTCTGGATTGCGACGGGTTGTGGTTGGTCACGCACCTCTCCCGTGCCGGTTGGATGCGGTGGCTCGATAATCCGTCGCCAACACCGCCGAAGCCGGGGAAGGGGCCGTTGGCGCTGCGCGTTCATTTCTTCACACCTGAAGGGTTGACGCCGGCATTCGATCTCACCGAAGCCGGCACCAAGAAACGCCTCGCCGTGTGGGTGGTGAACGATCCGCAGGAGGTTCCGGGCATCGCCCGGTTGGGGCCGGACGCGATGGCTGTGGCAGAAGCTGAGTTCGCAGAGATTCTGGGCGGGACGTCGGCGCGGATCAAGAACTCGATAGTCGATCAGTCGCTGATCGCCGGCATCGGGAACGCCTACTCGGACGAGATCCTCCACACCGCGAAACTATCGCCCTTCGCGACCTCGTCGAGGCTGACGCCGGAGCAGATTTCAACGCTGTATGCCGTGATGCGATCCACGCTGGCCGACGCGATCGAACGTTCGGAAGGTCAGGACGCGGCGCGACTCAAAGGTGAGAAACGCTCGGGAATGCGAGTACATGCTCGCACCGGACTTCCCTGCCCGGTGTGCGGTGACGTCGTACGCGAGGTGTCGTTCGCGGAGCGTTCTTTTCAATACTGTGCGACGTGCCAGACAGGCGGTAAGCCGTTGGCGGACAGGCGAATGTCGAAACTGCTCAAGTAGCGAACTGCGCCGCGAGTAGTTCGACGAATTCGCGGGCCAGCGCCGACGAATGGGTGGGTTCGGTAATTGCGTGGACGATCCGATGCGGCGCATCGGTGATCGGAATACAGACCAGTTCGGGATGTAGGGCGCTCATGGACTGGGGGAGCAAACCGACACCCAGGCCGTTGGCGGTCAGTGAACAGATCAGGTCCACCGAGTTGGCTTCGAGCGTTTTTCCGCGTGGGACCTGTGATTCGGCGAAGGCTTGGTCGGTTTGGACACGGGCCTCGCTGCCGGAGGCGAAGTCCACGAGAGTGTGATCCCGTAGGTCTTCGAGTCTGATCGACGAGGCCTGGGCAAAGGGATGGTCGGGAGCAACAAACGCTGCGGTGGGTTCACTCCACAACGGTGCGGCGGCAAACCTCTTGGGTAAGCGGCCTGCGGCCAATCCGACGATGCCGACGTCGATGGCGCCGGACCGGACTCCTTCGATAACTACTTCACTGCCGTACGGTCGCGCGGTGATGTTGATTGCAGGGTGGCGGCGTGTCAGATCTGCCAGCGCACGGCCGACGTCGACGCGCCCCGCCGAGGTGATGGTGCCGACCGTCAGCCGCACTTGCTCGTTGCTCCGTGCCGAGACATCACTGACCAGTCTCGACACAGCGCCGAGCACCTCACGGGAGCGGGCGACAAAAACCTCCCCGGCAGCAGTCAAGCCGACGTTTCGACTGTTGCGGTTGAACAATTCGACTCCCAGTTCCTTTTCGAGGTCTCTGATCTGGGCACTCAACGCGGACTGTGAAACGTGCAACCGCGCGGCAGCACGGCTGAAGTGTCTGTCTTCCGCGACTGCCAGGGCGTAGCGGATGTGACGTAGTTCCATTGCACCAATCTATCGCTTCTGGAGATAGATCATGCATATCTATCTATTGGACGCGCGTCGGTGTTGCCGGTCATGCTTGACGACATGATTTCAAGCGACGCGCGTCCGAGGCTCGGACTACCGATAGTGCTGCTGATGGCTGCAGCGACGGGTCTGTGCGCGGGCGGTAACTACTTCAATCAGCCACTCCTCGATTCCATCTCGGACCACTTGAACGTCTCGGCCTCTGCAGCGGCCGCGACGGTGACCATCGCGCAGGTCGCGTATGCACTCGGATTGATACTTCTGGTTCCGGTAGGCGACATGGTCGACCGACGCAAGCTGACGGTAGGGCTCATGCTGCTGGCGGCTACCGGTCAAGCGGTCAGCGGATTTGCGCCCAACTTTGCCACGCTTGCCGTGGGAATCGCAGTGGCAGGGGTCTTTTCGGTTGCTGCCCAGGTGCTGATTCCGTTTGCCGCCTCACTGGCCGAACCTGAGAGGTCCGGCCGGGTGGTCGGGACGATCATGAGCGGACTGCTGATCGGAATCCTGTTGGCGCGCAGTGTTGCCGGCGTCCTCTCCGGACTGGGAGGTTGGTCGACGGTCTACAAGGTTGCGGCGGGTCTGATGGTGGTGATGGCCGTGGCACTGTGGCGATCTCTGCCTTCCGATTCCGCCGATCGACCGAAGGCAAGCTACGGGGCGACGCTCGCGTCGGTAGGGAAGTTGGCTGCGACCTTGCCGCGCCTGAGAACTCGATCGGCCATGGGCGGGCTGGCTTTTGCTGCCGTCAGCACAGTCTTCACGACAATGGCCTTTCTTCTCTCCGGCGAATTCGGCTACAGCGATACTCAAATCGGCCTGGTCGGACTACTCGGCGTGGCGGGAGCGTTGATGGCGACCGTGGCGGGCAGACTGGCCGATCGGGGGCTGGGTCAGGTGGCGACGGGCGGAGCTATCGCGATTCTGTTGGTGTCGTGGCTTCCCTTTGCCTCCGGTGCCACGCATATAGTGTGGTTTCTTGTTGCCATCGTTCTTGCCGACCTCGCGCTGCAGGGAGTGCACGTCAGCAACCAGAACGTGATCTACGCCCTTGTCCCCGAAGCGCGTTCGCGTGTGAACTCGGTGTACATGACCACCTACTTCGTGGGTGCCGCCGTGGGCTCGGCTGTGGGGTCGATGGTGTGGAAGTCGTACGGCTGGAACGGAGTATGCATCGCCGGGTTGGTCTTCTCGGTTGCAACGGCGTTGGTGTGGATGCACGATCGCCGGCTGGAAAAGACTGAACTGCGAATCCCGGAATCCCTTGTCTCGGTGGGATAGGCACCCGCACCTTCTCGGATCCCCGCACCTGTCAGATTTCGGCGCCTGTCAGATTTCGGTACCGTCCACCAGGATCTTGCCGACGCGTTCGGGATAGAACGACACGTGGTTGTCGATCCCGGACGCTTCGGCGGTAGTGAACGGATAGAACCACGCCAGATCCTCGATCGGTGCGAGTTCGGTTGTGCCGGTGAAGGACAGATACGACGCAGTGCCCTTGTACGGGCAGGCCGTGGTGGTCGGGGTCGGCACAAAGTACTCGCTGCGAACGTCGATTCTCGGAATGTAGTACCGCGTGGGCAGTCCGGTTTCGAACAGCAGTCTGGGTCGTGTCGTCTCGGCGACCAGTACGTCGCCGACAAAAACCTGGACGTGTCGGGACGAGGGGAGCGCGTCGATACGTACGTATGGATCGCGGGCGTGGACAAAGACCTGTTGATCCTCCTCGTACCAGGCGTCCATGCGATCCCAGTAGAACGCGACGTACTCACTCAGGTCCAGGGAACCGTCGAACTGTTCAGGGTAGGACCAGACGGCGTCCTCGGCCCGGCGATCCCCGATCTCGATCGTCCAATAGGTGGCGTCACCTTTCCATGGGCAATGGGTGGTCGTCGACGTCGGGACGAGGAATTCGGTGCGAACGTCCGCGCGAGGGATGTAGTACATCGGCAGGCGGCCGCGTTCGAAAAGGTACACCGAACGAGTGGTGTCCGCGACGGCGTGACCAGCGAAGAATGCTCGAATGCGGCGGGGGTTCGGCTCCAGTGCGATCCGCCCGTTGGAAGCTGTGATCTGTGTGTCTTCTGCGTGAGTCAGTGCTGTGGACATTCGCGAATGCTCCTGAGATCGGCAGGGTGGTCCTTCCCATCCTGCGCCCGGCAGCAGCTATTTGACAGGTTGGAGTCGAAATACGCGGATCTGGCGCCCGAATGCTCGATCGGCGTAGGTTTCGTACGGTGGCCACGTGGTGGTCGCGAGCTTCCACAACTTCTTACGCGTGGCGCCCTCCGCCAGACTCGCACCGACCGGTATTTCGACGCCCTTCACTGTCACGATTGCGGTGGGATTTGCCATCAAATTGAGTGTCCACGCTGGATGCGTATCCTGCCCCCAGTTGGATCCGACGACGACAAACGCATCGCCGTCGGGTGCGTACAGGAGTGGTGTGGTGCGAGAACGGCCGGTCTTGCGGCCAGTGGTGGTGAGCAGTAGCTGTGTCACGGTGTTCTCGCCGACGAGTGAGAGCTTGCCGCCCGACACTCTCTGCACTGCTCGATCGAGCGGAACCAGATCCTTGCCGAGATCCGAGAACCATTGTGTATGGCCGACATTGCGCATCAATGACCGGTAGATATTGCGCATAGGACCCCTCGGTTTCTCGGCACTGTTTCGAGGCTGGTGCACCTCGACTCGCAAGAGTCTGCCACGTCAGGTCACAGATACCTGAGTCCCAAGGTCCCGAAAGGAATGAAGCGGTCAGCCGAATTCGGTTTTGGTGGAGTGGAATTGGGGCATACCTCCGAAACCGTTCGTGTGCGCGCGTTGGACGGCCATTGGAAGGTCAAGCCCCCGTGGTCAAGCCCCCGTGGTCAAGCCGCCGAGGTCAAGACTCCGAGGTCAAGCCTCCGTGGTCAAGACATCGGGCTCTAGCCACTCGACGCCGAGCAGTTCGGACAGCGACCGCAGACCGGATCGATCACCACCTTTCAGACCTGTAACCGAATTGAGATTGCGCAACATAACCGTGGCGACGTCCTCTTCCTTGGTGCCCACGCCGAAGGGTATGACCCATGGACACGTCTGGTAGTCGCGGTGTGACCGACCGAATGTCTGTTCTGCCGCGATCCCTGAGTATCGCGGTTGATGAAAGATTCCCGTCCGTGGCAACGAGGACGCGTGAGTGCCGTCGGGGAGTGCTTCGTTGGCGTGGAGCGAGATCGAGGTCGTGACATTGAAGACGATGACCGGTGCATCCCCGCGTTGAAACCGCAGACGTTGACCCTCCTTGTCCGGCACCGCGCCGAACAGTTTTGCCACCGAGATCCCGGCGTCTTCGATCATCTCGACCAGTGGATCGCCTGCCGTGGAGACGAATTCGACGGCCACCAACACCTGTTTGCCTGCGTTGACCTGCGACTGCGCCCACTGGGCCGTCGATTCGGCGCGGATCATGCCCGCCTTCTGTCGATAGCGCAGAACAAGCGCACGGCCCCGCGCGATGTTGCGGCTCTTGCGGGCCAATCCCATTTCGTAGGCGTACTCGGCCCACTCGGTCTCGTACTCGGCGCGCTGGGCATGCGTGAGGTCGATCGGCATACCGTCGAGCGGAACGGGTCCCCACGGAGTCGGTCGATGAATCATCAAGGGCGGTTTGCTGTTCGACATCCATCCACGCACGGTCTCGAGCGCCTGGGATTGCAGGGTCGCTGATTCCTTCGCCTCTGCGCTCCACGTCCACTTCCCGTAGGACTTGTCCAGCGGAAGGCCGGACTCGACAAGCCTGGCACCCAGGTCGGACCAGTACTCCGAAGGTTCTGAATGCAGCTGCGCAAAAAGCGGCGCCAGGTAACGCTGATCTGCCGGCGTATGTCCCGGTGTTGCTGTCACGGACAGGACGAACGGCGCTTGCTCGTGTGAATTGGAAAAGCGCGCAACCTTCTCGAAGGCAGCTGTGCGCTGTGTGTCGTTGCTGTACAGCTGGGCCTCGTCCGCGATCACCACACCGAAGGTGTACTTGGGACGGCCGTTTCGCGCGATCAGCTTCTTCAATTGGTCAGGCGACATGATCAGCCAGCGGAATCCGCCGTCGCCCACCGATGCGATGGAATAGCGCCAATGCGGAATGGTGATCTGTGCGGGTCGATCGACGAGGACGAGGATGTTGGTTTCGCCGCGTTCCTCGGCAATCGTCTTGGCCGACATCACTGCGATCAGCGTCTTACCCAGGCCGGCATTGTCTGCCAACAGAAATCCGCGTTTGCCGGCCCGAGCAGCGTCGACGACGGCCGCAGCCCCCGAAACCTGCTCGGGCCGAGGAATTTTGGGTGCAGCAACCGGGCGTTCGCCGGTGCTGTCATTGATGTCGTCCTCGACCCACTGCTGATACGAGAAGGGGAGTGCCTTGAACGGAGCGAGTTCTACAGGCAACTCCGTGCCGACCCACGCGTAGCTCTTCCATTTCTTGACGAACTGCGCACCAGGCGCCGGCGTCCGAAAGGGTACGTCGAGAAGCCAGACTCGTTCGCCCGGAGCGGCTGTCGGAACGTCGGGCATCACAGCGCGTGATCGTTTCTTTGCGACAGTCTTCTTTGCGGCGGTCTTTTTGGTTGCACTCTTCTTGGGAGCAGCCTTCCTCGGTGCAGCTTTCTTTGCGGCAGCCTTGCGTGCCGTGGTTGCTTTGCGTGGTGGCATCAGGCGGTTTCTGCTGTGAGGAATTCACGCAGCGTGAGCGCAGGCCGGCCGACAAGGTCCTCCACGGTGCTCGTGATCATCGCCAATTCACCCTGCGCGATTGCGGTGTACGTCGACACCCAAGCATCGAGCTCCCAATCGGGTGCGTTGTACGACGCCCGCGACTCGTAGGCTTCCTCGAGCGTTTCCTCGACGTACGTGGTCCGCTTGCCGGTGACCTCGGTGATGATGCTCGCGGCCTCGGAGAGCGTCAGTGCCTCGCGTCCGGTCAGGTTGTACGTCTGTCCGACATGAGAATCCAGATCCTGCAGAACCGACACAGCGACGGCAGCAATGTCGGACCGCGCTACCGCGCCGACAAGACCGTCACCTGCGGGGCCGCGGATCACACCGTCTTCACCGGCGAGAGCGGGTAGGAAATCGAGGTAGAAGCTGTCGCGCAGGAAGGTGAATGCGAGTCCGGAAGCGCGGATATGTTCCTCGGTGACCCAGTGATCGCGAGCGAGCGTGAACGTCGCGTCCGGAGCGGCACCGAGGAAAGACGTGTAGACGATGTGCCTGACCCCGGCCTCCGCTGCGGCGTCGATGAAGGTGCGGTGATGATCCAGACGATCTGCGCTTTCGGCCGCCGAGACCATGAAGAGGGTGTCGATTCCGGCCAGAGCCGCGAGAGCGCTCTCCTGATCCCCGTACGTAGTCTCGGCCGAATCGGCACCGGGGAGCTGCGGCAATCGGTTGACCGAACGCGCGATCAGCCGCTGTGGGACACCGGCGTCGGCCAACGACTGGGCCACCAGTCCGCCGATATGGCCGGTAGCGCCGGTGACGGCGATCCTCGCAGACCGTGAATCTACGGACATGGTGCCCCTCCTTCGGTCGGTGTGCATCCCATCTTGCCGGACCCCACTCCCACGTCAGGTCACGACGCGACGATTACACCGCGAGCCACCGACAGAGCGTCGGACAAAGCTGTCCTGGTGTTGTCGTCGAGGGGCAGCAGGGGCCGGCGGGGAAGGCCGGCGTCGACGCCGAGAAATTCCAACCCGGCTTTGACCGTCGACGGCAGTCCGCGACTGACGAGGACCTTCAGTAGTGGCTCGATCTGTTCGAACACAGCGGCGGCACCCGACCGATCACCGGATTCGAGTAGACGCCAGAAGTGCACCACCTGTTCGGGGGCCAGACACGGTGCTGCCGTGCACCATCCGCTTGCGCCTGCAGAGAAAGATTGCAGTGCAAGAGGATTGCTGCCGTTGAAGAAGGGAATCGTGCCACCACTCAGTTCGTTGATGCGGTTCATGCGGGTGATGTCGCCGGTGGATTCCTTGATCATCGTGATGCCGTCGACGGTGGAGACGAGGTCGACGAGAAACTCCGGCGACATGTCGATCCCTGTGGTCGCGGGATTGTTGTAGATCATCGTGGGAATGTCGACGGAATCGGCGACCGCACTGACGTGTTCACGAATCTCCTGCTCACCCAGATGCCAGTACGACGTGGGGAGGATCATCATTGCGTCGGCACCGGCGTCTGCCGCGATCGATGCTCGGCGGAGTGCTCCCGCCGTCGTCAGATCCGACACTCCGACGACGGTGGGGACTCGTCGGTCGACGTAGTCGACAGTTTCCCGGGCGACCGACTCCCATTCGGCGTCGTCGAGATAGGCGCTCTCGCCGGTGCTGCCGAGTGGGGCTATCGCGTCGACACCACTGCTGATCATGCTGTCGAGGAGCGTGTGTAGCGGCTTGGGATCGAATGCTCCGGTGTCCCGGTCGAACGGGGTGATGGGGTAGGCGACGATTCCCTTGATTGTGCTGCTCATGGGGTTCTCTGTTCTGTTGGTGGGAAACGAAATTCAGTTGGTCAGTGCGTCGGGATGATTGCGGTGAGCCCGACGGGCGTAGTACGCGAAGTTCGCCTCGCTGCGCCGAGGGGTCAGTGTCCAATCGTGAGCCTCCTTCGCCAGGCGAGGCGGTAGCGGCTTGATGTCGCCGGCAGCCATTGCCAGCAACTGCAGCCGCGCGGCCCGCTCGATCAGATGCCCGAGGGAGCATGCTTCTTCGACCGTGTTGCCGACGACGAGTTGGCCGTGGTGGGCGAGCAGAATTGCCCGCTTGTCGCCGAGCGCAGCCGAAATGATCTCGCCCTCTTCGTTTCCCACGGGAACTCCGGGCCAGTCGGCGAGAAATGCGCAGTCGTCGTAGAGGGGCGCGATGTCCATTTGGGAGACGACGAGGGGAATCTCGAGCATCGACAACGCCGTCGCGTGCAGTGGGTGTGTGTGGACGATGCAGTTGACGTCGGGTCGGGCGCGGTAGATCCAACTGTGGAACCTGTTGGCGGGGTTCGGCATGCCCTCCCCGTCGAGGACTTCGAGGTCCTCGTTGACGAGCAGGAGGTTGTCCTCGGTGATCTCGTCGAACCCGAGGCCGAGTCGCTGGGTGACAAACGTGCCAGGCTGCTCACCGCGGGCGGAGATCTGGCCGGCGAGACCGGAATCGTGGCCGGCGTCCGACAGTGCGCGGCAGGTCAGTGCGATCTTCTGTCGAAGTGTCCAACTGCCTGTGGTTACTTCGGTGAGCATTTTCGTCTCGGCGGTGGCCATGAGTTCTTGCTTGCTCGCATGCATCGTGTCGGTCATGGGGTGTGCCTTTCTGGGGCCCGGAATCAATGACATTCAGTCACCTATAGGACACAAAGTGTCATATAGGACGGAAATGTGCAACCCTCAGTACGAGCGTCGCTGATCGTCGCAGGTCAATGTGTTGGTAGGGTGATGACACAAAGTCTTGTGAGGGGAATCGAATGGCAGCGTTTTTGCGAACACATCGGCGTCGCGCCGGTCTGACGCTCGAGGGCCTGGCCGAGCAGACCGGTCTGACGAAGAGCTATCTCTCGAAGGTCGAGCGGGGTATCAGTACCCCGTCGATCGCGGTGGCGCTCAAAATTGCACGGGTGCTCGATGCCGATGTGGGACAACTGTTCTCGGACAGTATGGAGGGCAATGCCATGACGATCGTGCGCGCCAAGGACCGCGTGATCGACCCGGCTTCCTCCGTGCAGTCTTCCGTCTACGATCCGATCGCGCCCTCCATGGTCGGAAAGGCCATGCAGCCGTTCGTGGTTCATCCGGCGTCGGTGATGGGTCCCAAGTTCATGGACCACACGGGAGAGGAGTTCGTGTTCGTGCACTCCGGATCCGTAGAATTCGAAATCCCCGGACAGACGATGCACCTCGACGCCGGCGACAGCCTGTATTTCGACGCGAATACGCCACACCGGATGCGATCGGTGTCGGCAGATCGTGCGGTGGTGCTGGTTGTCGTCTACGACAATCCTTCGACTGGATCACCCAGCGGTGACTCACTGGAAGCGCACTGCGGGGTGAGCAGATGACCCTGGGGATCGACACGACACTGACGCTGCTCGCGGCCGGTCTGATCTTCCTTCTCTCCCTGTGCCTGGGAATCTGGAAGTACCGACAGATGGCCACCTCGGATAATCACCTCGCCCATCCGTATGTCGACATCGCCCACCGCGCAGCCCTGATGTACTCGTTTGCGACGCTGCTGATCGCGGTGTTCGTCGAACTCAGTGCGTGGCCGACGTGGATCAACCTGACCAGTGCCGCAGTGGTCGTGTTCTTCTTTCTCGCAGCGATTTTCAGCTACATCGCTCACGGTGCGATGAAGGACACCGACAATCAGTTCGAGTCCGCCGGTCCGCCCCTGCACCTCGGAATGTTCCTGCTGATTCTCGGTGAGGTGGGCGGATTCGCGGTCCTGCTCGCAGGTTTCGTGAAAGGCCAGTTCTTCTGACCGGGCTTCAGCGTCGGTGCTCGTAGCCGATCCAGGCGCGTCGACGCTCACCAATCGGGTCGTTCTCCACTCTGGACGTCTCGTCGAAGATCATCGTTTGCCGCTCCGGGACGGAGTAGGCGGGCCAATCCTGGTCCGGCACTCCGTGTCGGGCGAAATGGATCCAGTGGCGCTGCACGGTGGAGGTCACCGCGGCCAGTCCGCGACGTCCACCGACCGCGGTCAAGGCCGCGGTGAGTGCATCCGAACGGCCGAAGACCGCAAGCAATTCGGTGGCATGGGTAGCGCCCATGCCGATGAGTCTGAGCAGGCGAGGCGCAAAATCGTAGCGGTAACTGTAGGTAGGAGCTACCTGGCAATGGCCCTGTGCGCACAGTATTGCCGGTTCCCAGAAGGTGATGTCGCCGCCGAGATCGGCGGCAGCGAAACGATGCGGATACGTGGGATACGCCGCGAGCGCACGTGCTTTCACTTCAGGGGTGGTGTGGGAGAACATCTTCTCGATCCGAACCGGGTTGGTAGGCAAGATGTCGAGAACGCGCGGAAAGATCCGCCCCTCATGGAGATTCGAACCGACGAGCAGCGGAACGGGGTGGGCCCGTCCGGCGGCGAACACGTCGAGCGGGTGTTCGGGAAGAATGTCGTCACCCACTACAGGGGCGAATGCCCGTGTTCCGGGTTCTTCGTCCGCGCCGCGTCGCGCAAGTTCTTCGCCGGCGTCGACCAGTTCCTTCACCGAAGCGGAGCGCAGCCACGAGGCAGGATCGGTTTCCGGTGCGTCTGCGATCTCGAGGAACTCGCGCGCCCATCGCTGCGCTCGATCCTTTCCGTATGCCGAAGCAGCCGGCGGACTTTGAGCAATGGCCCGAGCGAACAACCCTCGGGCCGCGGGCGTTGCCATCAGAGTGGTGACAGCGTTGGCGCCGGACGATTCACCGAAGACGGTGACGGCGTTCGGGTCGCCACCGAAGGAGGCGATGTTGCGCTGGACCCACGTCAGCGCGGCGATCTGATCGCGCAATCCGAGGTTCGTGTCGAATGATTGTTCAGCAGTGGAATACTCACTGAAATCGAGGTAGCCCAACGCGCCGAGACGATATTGGATCGAGACGTAGACGATGTCGCCACGTTCGACCAGGCTCGTTCCGCGGTACATGGGCGTCGACGGATTCCCGCCGTTGTACGCGCCGCCGTGAATGAAGACCATGACCGGTCGCAACGAATCCGACGGTACCTGCGGGGCCACGACATTGACGAAGAGTGAGTTCTCGTCGAAGTTGCTCTTGCGCTGCGGAGACGGAGAGCCGAATGCTTCCGCCGGGCGGACACCATTCCAAGCCTCGACCGGCTGTGGTGCGCGAAATCTCCAGCGGCCGGTCGGGGCCGCTGCGTAGGGGATTGCTCGCCAGGTGCGCAGTCCTCGATCGAGGCGCCCGCGTACGACCCCGGAATCGAGAGTGATCTCGAGGGGGCTCGTCACGGTAGGGAGATGTCGGTGCCGTGGCTACGGTAACCGCTGTATCCCGACCAGGCCAAGCGTTGTTCACGTCTGGGATCGTTCTCGACGCGGACGATCTCGTCGAAGATCATGGTCCTACGCTCCTGCGCGTCGTAACGCGGCCACGACCCGCGCGGCGAGCCGTGCTTGGCGAAGTGAAGCCAGTGTCCCTGAACAGATTCGGTGACTGCGCGCAGTCCGCGCCGACCGCCGGGAAGGGTGAGGCCGCGCCCGACAAGGGTGTCGCCGATACCGAAGACCGCGAACATCTCGAAACCGTGAGTGGCGTCGAGGCCGAGCCAACGCATCATCGTCGGCGCGAAGTCGAATCGGTAGGCGTACGTCGGCGCCGATTGTGCGTGAGCCTGCATCAACTCCACTGAAGGGTGCCAGAACGTGACGTCTCCACCGACATCGATCGCGGACTGCTCGTCGGGATAGCCGGGATAGGTTGCGAGGATGCGCTTTCCGGCCTCGGGATCGGTGAGAGCGAACATGGTGTCGATGCGCGACGGGTTGGTCGGGAGTGCGTCGAGCACCTTCGGGAACAGCGTTCCCTCCCGTCTGTTGGTGCCGATGATCATCGGAACCTGGTGTGCCGATCCTTCATTGAATGCGTCCAAGGGGGAGCGCGGCAGGAAGTCGCCGTCGACGACTGGACCGAAGGGATGTAGTCCAGGCGTGTTCGCCAGTACCTCGGCGCCGAGTCTGCTGCCTGCTCGGCCCAATTCGACGGCAGTCGCCGAGGTCAAAGCCTTCGCGGGCGGTAGACCGGAATTGAGGATCTCGACGAAACGCGCACCCCAGGCGTGCGATCGCTGCGTGCTCGAGACTAGATCCGGAGCCGAACTCTCGGCGATCGCACCAGCGAACAGTCCCTTGGCAGCCGGAGTAGCCATCAAGGTGGTGACGGCAGTGGCTCCGGCGGATTCACCGAAGATCGTGACTTTTTCAGGATCCCCACCGAAGGCCGCGATATTGCGCTGCACCCATTGCAGGGCCGCGACCTGATCGCGCAGTCCGAGGTTGGAATCGAATGCCCGCTCGGCCGTGGAGAAGGGTGTGAAATCGAGGTACCCCAGAGCACCGAGGCGGTAGTTGATCGAGACGTAGACGATGTCGCCGCGTTCGACGAGGGACACACCGGAGTACAAGCCGGTAGCCGAGGTCCCGATGGTGTTTGCCCCACCGTGGATGAAGACCATGACCGGAAGCGGGGTGTTACCGGCGTTCGCTGGAGCGAGCACGTTGAGTGTCAGACAGTCCTCGCTGCTCGGCTGGTACTTCCCGGGCGAAAGCAGCAGCCCCTTCTTGTGCTGGACCGAGGCGTCGCCGAACCTGGTCGCGTCTCGTTCTCCGGTCCATGGTGTGACCGGCTGTGGCCGCGTCAGACGCAGTGTTCCGACCGGCGGCCGGGCGTAGGGAATTCCGCGCCAGGCACGAAGTTTTCCCACCCGGCGGCCGCGTAGGGTGCCGTCGGCCGTGGTCACAAGTATGTCGGACGCCATGTCGCGACTATACGTACTTCGGGATCGCGTCAGCGGCGAGCCTCCAGCAATCGAAGCCAGACCTCACTGACCGTCGGATACGAGGGCACCGCATGCCAGAGAGTTTCGAGTGGGACGGCGCCGACGACCGCGATTGTCGCCGCGTGCACCAGTTCGGATACTTCGGGCCCGGCAAAAGTAGCGCCGAGGATCACCTCGGTGGCCTTGTCGATGACCAACTTCGCGCGCCCGGAGTAGTCGTCGCGCAACAGCGAGGATCCTGCGACGGCCAGTTCGATCTCCACGACTTCGACGTCGTAGCCGTCGTCGCGAGCTTTCTTCTCGGTGCGTCCCACCCAGGCGATTTCGGGTGAGGTGAACACCACCTGGGGGACCTGTCCGTTGTCCGCCGACGCCGTGTACCGAGGTCCCCTGAGTCCGCGGCTCTCGGCCCGCGCGGCGATGACGTCTCCGCAGACTCTCGCCTGATACTTGCCCATGTGGGTGAGGGGAGAGCGACCGTTGATGTCGCCGACGGCGTAGAGCCACTCACCTTGGGCACAGAGGTGATCGTCAGTGGTGACGTACTTGCCGTCCTCGAGGCCGATGACGGACAAGCCGAGATCGGCAGATGTCGGCCCGCGGCCCGCCGCGACGATGACCTCGTCGACCTCGATCACACCGGAAGAGGTCTCGATGCTGACGGGTCCACCGTGGATGTGGCCCTCACCGGTGTCCTTGGCGTCGGGTCGCGACACCGAGTTGACGGCGGTGCTCAGTCGAACGTCGACGCCGCGGGCGCCGAGTGCTTCGGCAACCATCGTTCCGGCAAACGGTTCTGCCGATTTCAACAGAGCATCGCCTCTCACGAGCAGTGTCACGTGAGCGCCGAACGACGACAACCACGTTGCGCACTCCGTTGCGACGACTCCGCCGCCGATGACCGCCACCCGCGACGGAACCTCGTGGAGATTGGTCGCATCGCGCGACGTCCACGGGAGTGCTTCACGCAACCCCGGCGTCTTCGGGACAGTGGCAGTTGTGCCCGTGGCGAGTACAACGGCTTGGCGGGCGCGGAGCTTACGGGTCCCGTCGACGGTCACAGCGCGCTCGCTGTCGATCACCCCGTGGCCTTTGATCACGGTGATTCCCGCGGAGGTGGCCCAGTCGACCTGGGACGAATCGTCGTGGTTGTGGGTGAACGAGTCGCGGCGTTTCAGGACGGCCTCGACGTCCAGCGGTCCGGCCGGGATCCCGGGCAAAGCGTCGGCCGCCTCGAGGACCTGCCCCGGGCGCAGTAGCGCCTTGCTGGGCATACAGGCCCAATACGAGCATTCACCGCCGACCAGTTCGTGTTCCACGATTGCGGCGGTGCGATTACTTCCGGCGATGGCGTACGCGGCGGCGTTCTCGCCGGCGGGCCCACCGCCGATCACGATGACATCGAATTCGTCGGTCATGGCTCCACGGTATGTCGGATCGGTCCGAGTTCGCTCGGTTACCGCCGGGTACGAGAACTCGAAGATGGTTACAGTTGCACCCATGACGCGGCAGAAGATTTTGATCACCGGTGCCAGTTCGGGTCTGGGTGAGGAGATGGCCAGGAGATTCGCCGCGGCCGGTCGCGACCTCGCGTTGTGTGCTCGGCGGACGGATCGTCTCGACACGCTGCGTGGGGAGCTGGTGGCGCAGTACCCGTCGATCAGCGTCGCAGTGCGCGAACTCGATGTGACCGAACACGATTCCGTCGTCCGGGTTTTCGGTGAGCTGCGCGACGAGTTGGGTGGCCTGGACCGGGTGATCGTGAACGCCGGGCTCGGCAAGGGCGCCAAGATCGGAACCGGAAAAGCGCACGCGAATCTTGCAACAGCGCAGACGAATTTTGTCGGCGCGCTGTCGCAGTGTGAAGCCGCGCTCGAGATCTTCCGCGCGCAGGACTCCGGACACCTGGTTCTCGTGTCCTCGATCAGCGCGGATCGGGGGCTACCCGGGCCAAAAGCGGCCTATTCGGCAAGCAAGGCCGGGGTAGCGGCTCTGGGTGAGGCGCTCAGTATCGAGTTGGCGCGCACACCTATTCGCGTCACCACCCTGCTGCCGGGCTTCATCAAGACCGACATGTCCGCCGGCGCCGGCGACGACGCAGCGCTCATGGCCAGTTTGGACGAAGGCGTCAGTGCCATGGTCGACGCCATCGAGAAGGAAACCACCCGAGCGGCGCTACCCGGCCTCAAGTGGCAAGGGATAGATGCGGCCCTACGATTCCTGCCCAACTCCGTGACAGCGAGGTTTGTCTGATGAGCATCCACATCTCGAACGGTAAGCCCCGAGTAGTGATCGTCGGTGGCGGCTTCGGTGGACTGTACGCAGCGAGACGACTCAAGAAGGCCGACGTCGAGGTGGTTCTGATCGACCGAGGGACCAGCCACGTCTTCCAGCCCCTGCTCTACCAGTGCGCCACGGGTCTGCTCTCCGAAGGGCAGATCGCAAGTCCGCTGCGACATCTGCTCGAGGACAACAAGAACACGAACGTCGTTCTGGGCGAGGCCAAGTCGGTGGACGCCGACGCCGGGATACTGACTGCCAGTCGCTTCGACGGGTCGACCTTCGAATTGCCGTACGACTACCTGATCGTGGCGGCTGGAATGCGCCAGTCGTACCACGGTCAGGACGAGTTCATCAAATGGGCGCCCGGCATGAAAACCCTCGACGACGCTTTGGCGATCAGACGCAGTCTCATTGCTGCGTTCGAGATGGCCGAATCGCTCCCGACAGCGGAAGAACGTCGACCGTGGCTGACATTCGCCGTGGCGGGCGGCGGACCCACCGGCGTCGAATTAGCCGGACAGATCCGCGAATTGGCAATGCACGCGCTCACAAACGAGTTCAGGTCCATCGACCCGGACGAGGCAAGGGTACTGCTCTTCCACGGCGACGATCGGGTGCTCCCTTCGTTCAGTCGCAAGCTCTCGGCCGCCGCCAAACGTACTCTCGACGGGATCGGCGTCGAGACTCACCTCGGCGTGCACGTCACCGACGTGTGCGAGACCAGCATCGAGACGACGGACAAGAAGACAAAAGAGAAGCGGCAGTACGAGACTCGCACGATTCTATGGACCGCGGGCGTCGAAGCAGTGCCGTTCGCCGAGGCACTGGCCACGGCGCTGGGTGTGAAGCAGGTCGGCGGTGGCCGCATCGAGGTGGAAGCCGATCTGACCGTTCCCGGCCACCCGAACGTCTACGTGGTGGGCGACCTCATGTCGCGGGACAAACTTGCCGGGGTGGCCGAGGTCGCGATGCAGGGTGGTCGGCACGTCGGTGCCCGGATCGCTGCAACGGTGGAAAACGGCGTGCCCAGCCGAAAACCGTTCAAGTACCGCGATCTTGGAACCGCGGCCTACATTTCGCGACGCCACGCGTTGCTTCAGGCAGGGCCGGTCCAGTTGTCCGGGTTCATCGGATGGGTGTCATGGGGAATCATCCACATCGCGTTCCTCGCGGGGTTCCGCAATCGCGCCAGCACGGTGCTGAACTGGGGCGCAACCCTGGCGTCGAAAACGCGTCGGGAACGGGCAATCACGTACGGCGACCCCGAAACCGCGCGGCAGCCGTACAACTGAGGGTTACTCAGTCTTGAACACGGGGTTTCCGGCGGCGTCGATCATCCACCACAGGCTGCCGACGCTCTGTCCGAGCATGTCTCCGGGAACCTTGTCGTCGAGGTACCGATAGACGGGCTTGCCGTTGACGGTGATCTGGAAAGATCCTTCAGGCCCGTCGACAGTGTCGATGACGGCGTCGATTCCTTCGACGATCGGCGAATCCGTGACCGAGGTGACCGCCGGCCAGTAACGCAGGCACGCTTCGTCGCACGACCCGGCTTGTGAGTTCTCCTCGTCCGGGTTGTAGACGTAGACGGTCATGCCTTCGCCGTCGACGGCGATCGTCCCGAGTGGGGAGTCGGCGGTCTTCAGCAGGGGTGCATCAGCGGCGGCGGGTGGCGACAGCGACGTCGCAATGGCAGTGACGTTGTCTGCGCTGTCCCCGGAATCGAGGGCGTCGGGCGAGCAACCGGTGAGGATCAGGGCGCTACTCGCAACCGTCGCGAACAACCACTGTCTGCGCATGACGTCTCCGTTCTGGGCGGGAGTGCTCGGGACAAGCAATCGGGGATACCCGTTGCGGACGAGCTGAAAACGCCCGGCGTCCGGATTCCTCGACAATAGCTCTGTTACAGAGCTATTGTGAGGTGTGGATGAAATCGGAGCAGATCACAGGCTTTCGGATGATGTCCTGGAGACGCTCGGGCAATTGCGCCGGGGTACGAGGAAGGCATCGGGGCGACCGTTTGCGGAACGACCGCTCGCCGGCGCCCAAATCGAACTCGTCAGGCTGCTACGGCGCAACCCGGGTCTGTCGGTGGCTGAGGCTGCCGGGCGATTGGGTGTCGCGGCAAACACGGTGTCCACCCTGGTTCGGCAGCTCGTCGACGATGGAGTGATCGAACGGGTTGCCGACGAGGCTGATCGACGCGTCGCGCGATTGGTCCTCTCGGACGAGGCGCGCGCCCGCGTCGAAGTGTGGCGTGATCGCCGGAGTGTGATTGTCGGTCAGGCATTGTCGAGTCTGACCGGAGAAGACAGGGCGAGGATCGAGGCTGCGCTACCAGCCCTGTCGCGATTGGCGAGCGCTCTGGCAGCAGCCGGATCAGAAGGTGAGGGGCAGTGAGATGCTGACACAGTGGTGGAAGAGCCGAGCGGCAGGTTCACCCGACCCCGGCGCACACGCGGTCGAGATCGACTCGGTTACATACAAGTTCGGCGACCACCGCGCGGTGGACAACCTGAGTCTGGTCATCAATGCGGGGGAGTGTTTCGGCCTGCTCGGTCCCAACGGCGCAGGAAAGACTACGACGATCAGGTTGCTCAACACGTTACTTCCTCTGCAAGACGGTGACATTCGGATTCTCGGTCGCTCAGTTCGTACCGAGGCGATGACCATTCGGCGCTACCTCGGATACGTGCCACAACAGCTCTCGATCGAAAGCGCATTGACCGCGCGCGAGAACGTGACCTGGTTCGCGCGACTGTACGACGTTCCGCGGTCCGAACGACGCGAGCGCGTCGACCAGGCGCTCGAGATGGTGGACCTGCTCGATTCAGGCGATCGCCTGGCGTCGAGTTTCTCCGGCGGTATGGTGCGACGGCTCGAACTTGCGCAGGCGCTGGTGAACCGACCGTCGCTGCTGGTACTCGACGAACCGACGGTGGGGCTGGATCCCATTGCCCGCGAATCCGTCTGGCAGCGAGTGGCGGAGATGCAGAAGCAGTACGGCATGACTGTGCTGCTGACGACGCACTACATGGAAGAAGCCGAGGAGCTGTGTGATCGTGTTGCGTTGATGCATCACGGTGAACTTCGGGCGGTGGGCGAGCCGAGCGAGTTGGCCGCCGAACTGGGGCCGGAGGCCACTCTCGAAGACGTGTTCCGTCACTACACCGGCGACGATCTCACCGGCGACAAGTCAGGAGGTCTCCGCGATGTCCGCAGTGCCCGTCGCACAGCGCGCCGCTTGGGCTGATCCCACTACCAACGGTTTCGCTCGATTGCTCTCGAGAATTTACACATTCTGCCTCGTGGAAGTTCAGAAGTTGCGGCACGACCGATCTGAATTGGTCACGCGCGCAATCCAGCCGATCCTCTGGTTGGTGATCTTCGGCCAGACGTTCAGTCATATCCGAGCGATCCCGACTGGTGACGTACCGTATCTTGACTTTCTCGCGCCGGGCATCATTGCGCAGTCCGCTCTTTTTGTTGCGATCTTCTACGGAATCCAGATCATCTGGGAGCGTGACGCGGGAGTCCTCACCAAATTGATGGTCACGCCGACGCCGCGCGCTGCATTGGTGACAGGCAAGGCATTCGCCGCCGGGATCCGCGCAGTCGCCCAGGCAATGGTGGTCGTCATTGTGGCGGCGCTGTTGGGGGTGAGTATGACGTGGAACCCGCTCAAACTGCTCGGGGTCGTATTGGTCGTTGTCCTGGGTTCCGCGTTCTTTGCCTGCTTGTCGGTCGCGATCGCGGGAATCGTGCTCAAACGAGATCGATTGATGGGCATCGGGCAGGCAATCACCATGCCATTGTTCTTTGCGTCCAACGCGCTGTACCCGGTCGAACTCATGCCGACGTGGGTTCAGTGGCTCAGCCGCATCAACCCGCTGAGCTACGAGGTGTCAGCACTACGCGGTCTACTCATCGGAATGCCGACCAACTATGTCGTCGACTTCGGCGTGCTGATCGGGGCAGCGCTGCTCGGAATCGTCACAGCCTCGGCACTATTGGGCCGCTTGACTCGCTGATCTTCGCACTGGATCAGTCACGAGTGAACGGTGGGGCGTACGTGCTGCAATCCGGAGGTACGGCCGGGAGTCCTTCGGACGAGCGAAGTTTCTCCGCAATCGACGAGAGTAAGTCCTGCGATTCAGGGGAGAGATCGACCGCTTTCATAGCCAGAGAACGCAATTCGCTGTCGTGGAACTCTTCGACAACCGAACGGTCTTCTTCGGGAATCAGTTCGGGATCTTGGCGAGGCGTCGGGCCGAAGAAGTACTCTGCCGCTACGCCGAAGTAATCGGCCAATGCCAAAACGACTTGCTCTGACGGATTTGTGCGCACACCGCTCCGGAGCTGAGAGAGGTACGGTGTCGAAATCTTGCATCCGCGTTGTGAAAGGGCTTCCACAACTTGTGCGTTGGTGAGTCTCGGTGCTGTGGCCGGGTACAAGGCGTTCAAGCGGTCCTTGAATGAATCGGTCACAATTCCTCCCTCGAGCGTGACCCAGCGTCACAGCTACTTCGCAGTTTTCACATAGTAGACGACACGGTTATTCTGGACTCTGGTCGAAAGTCCTTTCACCTGCGGATATTTGGCGCGGAGAGATTCCAAAGACTTTGTAAAGTATGTGATTTACACCGCGTACTGACCGTTCGTTTTGCCAACGGGCGTGCGGGTGGCGTATAAGCAAAATGTCGGTGGTTGCGCCGTTGCGCTGCAGGTTCTTTCGGCCGGTCCTATGTAGCTGCGTCGATGCATTGTGACCCTGTCTGTAACGTGCGAGCGCTGCCGCCGGGCGCCGGACGTCACTCTCTCCGGCGGTTGGCGCGCCGCGTGTTCGGAACTCTTTCTCGGTGCTCTGCTCGACGCTCGCGCGTAGTGATGGGCGCGTATTTTTCTCGGCAGTCGAGAGTGAGCGGGCAGGTGTGTCGACCTGTCGAAAGTGGCGCGCGTCGAAAGCGGCCGATTGGTATGTCATCGACGTTGGAACACAGTGCTTCTCGTCAGTCGCCGCTATCTCCTGCGGTGATATCAGCGTCGCCCGGACGTGTTTTGCGGCAGACCGAGCTCGAGGCGCAGCGTCCCGGCACGACATGTCGAGCGTCGCCTCTGCGTCTTTCGGATCGGAATAGCCCGCTGCGCCGGTAGTAGTCGACGTCCGTCGACATCGGGTGCGTGTCAGGACCCTTCGAAGGACTACGCGGCTTGCACAGGGAGGGCGGCAATTCTGTCGCACAGATCTACCATCAGCCCCTGCCGTGCGCTGCTCCTCCTGCAGGAAGCGTGCCTCGGCCTCGGAAGCGGCTTATGGCACGGGGCTTGCTGACCGGCGCATACTGGTTACAACGCGGTGTGTTCGAAGGGCAGGACTGACATGGTCAGTGTCGAGAAGTGGGCGATGTGGGATTCCGCCGTGGAGGTGGATGTCACCGAAGGCGCTGCGCTGCCCACTGCGCACGCGTTGATCGCAGCTGCCATCGACGAGACCGAGGCGGTGTGCGACCTTCGCCGGGGCGACGCCGAGATTCACGCCGTCAACCTCGCTCAGGGAACTCCGGTCAAAGTGACTCGGCGTATGTCTGCTCTCTTGCGGTCGGCGCTGTGGGCGGCTCGTATGACCGGCGGCGCAGTCAATCCGCTTGCCGACAACTACTCCGAGGACGAGTCCATCCCTCCGGTCCACCCGACCCCGACGTTCGAGGACGTACAGCTCGACGGCGACGTGGTGTACGCGCCCTGGGGTGCGTCGTTCGACATCACCGGAGTTGCCAAGGCAGACACCGTCGATCGCGCCGCGCAGATCGTGGCTGCCGAACTGCAATGTGGTGTTGCCGTACGGATCGGCGACGTGATCGCCACGGCCGGCCATGCACCGGCCGGTGGCTGGCAGATTCCGGTGCCGGGCAGCGAAGAAGTCGAACTGATCAACGGAACCGCGATGGCGACGGCGCGGGCGGTAGAGCTGCCCTCCTGGGAGCCGAACCAGGAGCGTCCCTCCACGGAATGGGCGCAAGTCTCGGTGATAGCGGACGACGCGGTGTGGGCGTACGCAGCGAGCGAAGCAGCGTTGATCCGGGGTATCAGCGCCATCAAATGGGTTGAACAGCAAGAGCTTCGCGCTCGGCTCGTCGACCGATCCGGACGTGTGTACGCGACGGAGAGTTGGTTCGGCCCTGCTGCCGCGTGAATCAGGCCCGTCCGCGCTCCTTGCGGTACCAGTGCACGAGTGCATCGGTGGACGTGTCGCCGAGGTCGCCGGGTGCCTCTTCGGAGGAGAGTGCAGGTCCCAGTTCCAGTGCCTGCGTCTTGCCGAGTTCGACGCCCCATTGATCGAACGGATTGACACCCCACACAGCACCTTCGACAAATACCTGGTGCTCGTAGAGTGCGATCAACTGACCGACGACCGAGGGCGTCAATTCCTTGGCCAGGATGGTGCTCGAAGGCCGGTTGCCTGGCATCACCTTGTGCGGCACCAACTCCGGTGCAGTGCCCTCTGAAGCGATCTCTTCGGCAGTCTTGCCGAACGCGAGAACCTTTGTCTGAGCGAAGAAGTTACTCATGAGCAGATCGTGCATGGATCCGGTGCCGTCCGCCGTCGGCAGATCGTCGGTGGATTCCGCGAAGCCGATGAAATCGGCGGGCACGAGCCACGTGCCCTGATGCAGGAGCTGATAGAACGCGTGTTGGCCGTTGGTTCCCGGCTCGCCCCAGAAGATTTCACCGGTGGACGTGGTCACCGGTGAGCCGTCGGCGCGAACCGACTTGCCGTTGGACTCCATGGTCAGCTGCTGCAGGTACGCGGGAAAGCGCAACAGGTCGTTCGAGTAGGGCAGCACTGCGCGGGACTGAGCGCCGAAGAAGTTGGAGTACCAGAGCCCGATGAGCCCGAGGAGAACCGGCGCGTTCTGCTCGAGCGGTTGGTTTCGGAAGTGCGTGTCGATCTGGTGGAAACCGTCGAGGAATTCGGCAAAACGAACGGGTCCGACGGCGCACATGACCGACAGTCCGATCGCCGAGTCGACGGAGTAGCGCCCGCCGACCCAATCCCAGAATCCGAACATGTTCGCGGTGTCGATGCCGAACTCCGCCACGCGATCACCATGGGTGGAGACTGCGACGAAATGCTTGGCTACGGCCGAGACGTCTTCGCTGCCCAGACCGGCGAACAGCCAACGCTTTGCCGCCGTCGCGTTGGTGAGCGTCTCGAGGGTGGAAAACGTCTTGGACGCGACGATGAAGAGCGTCGTCTCCGGATCGAGGTCGTCGAGCTGCCCGACCAGGTCGACCGGGTCGATGTTGGAGACGAACCGAACGCTGATCCCGGCGTCCGCGTAGTGCCGTAGCGCGCGATAGACCATCACGGGCCCGAGGTCGGAACCGCCGATGCCGATGTTGACGATGGTGCGGATGCGCTTGCCGGTGGCGCCGGTCCACTCGCCACTGCGCACCCGATCCGCGAAAGCGCCCATCGCGTCCAGAACTTCGTGAACGTCCGCGACGACGTCCTGACCGTCGACGGTCAGAGCAGAATCCTTCGGCAGACGCAGTGCTGTGTGCAGCACGGCTCGGTCTTCCGAGCTGTTGATGTGATCGCCCGCGAACATCGCGTCGCGTCGTGCCTCGACGCCGGCCTCGCGGGCCAGCTCGACGAGTAGCGCGAGAGTCTCGCGGCCGACGCGATGCTTGCTGTAGTCGATGTGAAGATCACCGGCGTCGATCGTCAGCTCTCGTCCGCGGGCTGGATCGTCCTGGAAGAGTTCTCGCAGGTGAACGCCTTCGATGTCGGCGTAATGAGCGCGCAGTTTCTGCCAGGCTGAGGTTCCGGTGATGTCAGTGCTCACGATCATCGACTTTAGTGGCACAAGCTGGAAACTTCCGCGTGAGTCTCGCTGGCGGGCAGACGGACGCGGCTCCGACGAGCATCATGGAACCCATGGACACATTCGAATTCATTCGATCAGTTCCCACCCAGTTGTTCGTCGGCGGCCGGTTCGTGCCCGCGGAGAACAACGCGACCTTCCCGGTGGCGGATCCGGCGACCGGAAAATCGTTGACCGACGTCGCCGATGCGAGCCCCGCGGATGCGCTGCGCGCTCTCGACGAAGCCGTGGCCGTCTCGTCGAAGTGGGCGAGCACACCTGCGCGCGAGCGTGGTGAAATTCTGCGAGCCGTCTTCGAGAAGATCACCGAGCGCGCCGAGGACGTGGCGCTGCTGATGACCCTCGAAATGGGCAAGGCACTCGCCGAGAGCCGTGCCGAGGTCAAGTACGGCGCCGAGTTCTTCCGGTGGTTCAGCGAGGAGGCCGTTCGCATCGGCGGGCGCTACACGCCGGCGCCGGCGGGCAACGGCCGGATCCTCGTCACGAAGGCGCCGGTCGGACCGTGTCTGGCCATCACTCCCTGGAATTTTCCGTTGGCGATGGGCACCCGCAAGATCGGACCGGCGTTGGCCGCCGGCTGCACGATCATCGTCAAGCCCGCCTCGGAGACCCCGTTGACGATGCTGCTGCTCGCTCAGCTCATGGCCGAAGCAGGGCTGCCCGACGGAGTCCTCTCGGTGTTGCCGACATCGAAATCCGGTGAAGTGACCGGCCCTCTCATCGACGACCCTCGACTGCGCAAGCTCACCTTCACCGGGTCCACCGGCGTCGGCAAGATGCTGGTGGAGAAGTCCGCGAAGCGATTGCTCCGCACGTCGATGGAATTGGGTGGCAACGCGCCCTTCGTCGTGTTCGACGACGCGGTCGTCGACAAGGCAGTCGAGGGTGCGGTACTGGCCAAGCTTCGCAACGGAGGCGAAGCCTGCACCGCCGCCAACCGGTTCCATGTCGCCAACGCCGTGCGTGAGGAGTTCACGACCAAGCTGACCGAGAAGATGGCGGCGTTCACGATGGGACCGGGTACCGACCCGGAGACGAAGCTCGGCCCGCTGATCAACCAGAACCAGCTCGACACGGTCGCAGAGTTGGTTGCAGATGCGGTGGATGCCGGGGCGAAGGTTCGACTGGGCGGCGAAGCGCCAGGTGGTGAGGGGTACTTCTATCCGGCCACCGTGTTGGCCGATGTTCCGGCGAGCGCGCGGATACTGAAGGAAGAGGTGTTCGGACCCGTCGCCGCAATCACCGGCTTCGACACCGAAGCCGAGGGAATCGCGGCCGCCAACGACACCGAGTTCGGATTGGCTGCGTACATCTTCACGAGGGATCTCGACCGTGCGCTTCGGGTCTCCGACGCACTGGAATCAGGAATGATCGGCGTCAACCGCGGAGTGATCTCGGACGCGGCAGCGCCGTTCGGTGGTGTGAAGGAATCCGGATTCGGCCGCGAGGGCGGGACCGAGGGGATCGAGGAATACCTGAACACGAAGTACATCGCGCTCGAGAACTGATACACACACGAACGGCTACATCGGGACTGCCAGAGGCATCCGATGTAGCCGTTCGCAAGTGATCTGGGTGTGCGCTAGTGGCCCAGGCGTCCGCGGCCCAGGCGCAGGAGCAGCATCGCGAGGGTGTGGCCTTCCTGGCCCAGCTCGTTGAACCGTTCGAGGACCTTCATCTCTCGGCTGTGCACCAGACGCGGACCACCCGATGCCATCCGGGTACGGCCGATGATCTGGGAGACCTCGGAGCGGCGTTTGATGGCCGCGAGGATCTCGGCGTCGAGACGGTCGATTTCTTTCCGTAGTTCGTCGATCTCCGCCTCACTCTGGGGGATCTCGACGTCTGTCGGAGCAGTGTTTACAGTATTTACAGTATTTCCATTGGGGGCTGCAGCCTGGGTGCTCATTGCTATTCGTCTCCTCTTCCTACTGCGTGGATCGTGGTCTCGGCTCGGGTCGTTACCGATCCAGGCACACTGACGAAAATGCCCCGGATCCGATTCGGACCAGGGGCGGGTGAGCTGTTCAGATCACGTGCACCGAGGTCCGGGGCACGTAAAGTAACGCCACAGCGGGCCGACGGGGTCGGCCGTGTTGTCGCGAACGGAAATGCTGAACATAGCGTCCAGTTTGCCATGCTCGACACAGGTAATCCAAGTGCCTCTACCAGCAGGTGGACGCACTGACGACCGTGTCGGTGGACGCCGGTAGCGTGGACAGGCGATGAACACGTACCCAGCACTCGGTGAGCACGACGGACATTCCCAGCACGACGGGGGCGGCGCGCGGGGACATGGCGCGGGTTCGGACGCCCTCCTCGAGGGTCTCAACCCGCAACAGCGCGAGGCCGTGGTCCATGCCGGTTCGCCGTTGCTGATCGTCGCGGGCGCCGGCTCGGGCAAGACGGCAGTACTGACGCGTCGCATCGCCTATCTGCTGGCCGAACGGGGTGTCACCCCCGGTCAGATCCTGGCCATCACGTTCACCAACAAGGCTGCGGCCGAGATGCGCGAGCGTGTGGCAGCCCTTGTCGGACCGCGTGCCAACGCCATGTGGGTATCGACGTTCCACTCCAGTTGCGTGCGCATCCTGCGAGCACAGGCGGCGCTCCTGCCCGGTTTGAACTCGAATTTCTCGATCTACGATTCCGACGATTCGCGTCGACTGCTGACGATGATCTCGAAGGACCTCGAGCTCGACACCAAACGATTCTCCGCGCGGCTTCTCGCCACTCACATCTCCAACCTGAAGAACGAACTCGTCGGACCGGAAGAGGCGGTTGTCGCAGCCGATCAGGATCCGGCCGAACTGCCGCGACTGATCGCCAAGGTCTACGGCCATTACCAACAGCGGTTGCGTGCGGCGAACGCACTCGACTTCGACGATCTCATCGGTGAGACCGTTGCGCTTCTCCAGGCGTTTCCCCAGATCGCCGAGTACTACCGCCGCCGCTTCCGTCACGTGCTCGTCGACGAGTACCAGGACACCAACCACGCGCAGTACATGCTGGTGCGTGAACTGGTCGGCGGTGCCGGAGAGTCCGACCATGCCGTTGCCCCGGCCGAATTGTGCGTCGTCGGTGACGCCGATCAGTCGATCTACGCATTCCGCGGAGCCACTATCCGCAACATCGAAGAGTTCGAACGCGACTACCCGGACGCTCGGACCATCCTTCTCGAACAGAACTACCGTTCGACGCAGAACATTCTGTCTGCGGCCAACTCCGTGATCTCCAAGAACACCGGCCGACGTGAAAAGCGTCTGTGGACTGATTCGGGTGAAGGTGAACTGATCGTCGGCTACGTTGCAGACAACGAGCACGACGAAGCATCTTTTGTCGCCTCGGAGATCGATCGGCTGGTGGACCAGGGCGAGACCAAGTTCGCCGACATCGCGGTGTTCTACCGGACCAACAACTCCTCACGCGCGCTCGAGGAGATCTTCATTCGACTCGGAGTGCCGTACAAGGTGGTCGGCGGCGTTCGCTTCTACGAGCGCAAGGAAGTTCGGGACATCGTCGCGTATCTGCGCGTCCTC